>JAZFRV010000295.1:0-22274 GCA_036445875.1 Anaerolineales bacterium | reverse complement strand
GCCTGCTGCGACGGCTGAAATGCACTCAGCTTCAGCAGCTATTGTTGACCATTTGATGGACCGGGGCACATATCTTTCATTTGTGTCCACACAGCCAACCGGTCCGGTATTGGCAGAACATTTTTTGAGTTCTACCCAGGAAAAACATGGTTATTCGCACAGCCAGCAGTATGTAAACCTGGGATATTTACCAGGTGAATCTGCTGGCTTAGTAAGCTTTGTAATTGCCCCCAAACTAATTATTCCCCTTGCATTTGATGGAAGCAATGCCTGGGATTCACCTCCCCTAGCAGGGGTGGAGTCAATCGATGATTTTGTGATGATCCTGGTTATCACTGATGACCCCAATACAGCAAAAGTCTGGATAGAGCAGGTGGGCACCAATGTGGAAGAGGGAACATTAAATATGGTCATCAGTGCGCAAGCAGAGCCATTAATTCAACCATATTTCCGAGCGTCTCCACAATACCTGTCAGGATATGTGTCGGGCGTAATTGGCGGTCTCAACTATGAGAACCTCCGGGGTCAGCCTAATCTTGCCAATGCCGCCTGGCTTCCATTTAACATTGGCATCATCATTACGGTAGGAACAATGTTTATTGGGGGATTAGCAAATGGCGTGCTTTCATTGTTTTCCCGCCATCGGGAAAGATAGATAGGAGAGATTAAGTGAACTTAACCACAGGTCTGGTGGATTTTATAGGAGTTGGACTAGGGTTTATACTGACCATCCTGATTTTTAGCTACCCATTAGGAGATAATCCGTTTTTCAGGTTGGCTATCCACATTTTTATCGGTGTTTCAGCAGCCTATGTTGCCATCGTTACCATCAATAATGTATTGATTCCCCGCCTAATACTTCCTCTTATCAATGGCTCCGGGGGAGACCGTTTATTATCGTTACTGTTGTTAATTCCAAGCCTTTTCTTATTGACCAAAGTTACACCACTTCGCAAAGCCGGGAATTGGTCTGTAGCGATTCTGGTAGGGATCGGAGCAGCGACTGCTATTGGTGGAGCAGTTACAGGAACATTATTTCCACAAATCCTGGGAACTATCAACAGCTTAGATTCCTCTGCGAACTCTATTTCAACCAACCGCTGGGGTCAAGTCATTAATGGCTTTATAATCATCCTGGGCACTATAACCACTTTACTATATTTCCATTTTGGAACCCAGGAAAAACCAGGACAACCCATTGAACGACCGCTCATAATAGAAAGAATCAGTAAAATTGGCAAAGTTTTTTTGGCGATAACTTTCGGAGCACTTTATGCTGGCGTATATCTATCTGCGCTGGCGGCATTGGTTGAGCGATTAACATTTGTATGGGAATTTCTGAATAATCTTGGTTTTACACTGTTTTCCTCCTTTTAATCATTATGGATACAACGACCGTTTCAGCAAAATCATTAATAACAGTCGATATCGGCAACACGATCACCCGGGCATTGTTCTTTGATGTTGTGAGCGGCAGATATCGGTTTTTGGCTTCTGCTTCTGCTCCCACGACTGCTGCCGCACCACTCTTTGATGTAACCGAGGGTGTTTGGAGAGCAATCGAAGAACTTCAGCGTATCACAAGCAGAACATTCTATACTGAAAAAGAGGGCATGATCATTCCCAGCACCCAGGACAATCAAGGTGTTGATGTTATGGTGGCTACCATGTCCGCTGGAAAACCAATCTCAGTAGTAACTGTCGGATTATTGGACAACGTCTCATTACTAAACGCCAGACATCTGGCTCAAACAACTTACTCTGAGGTCATAGCGAATATTTCATTGAATGATCGATTGACCTCAACTGAACGGATCAACTTATTATTTGAAAAACGCCCGGATTTAATCATCATCACAGGGGGTACGGATAAAGGCGCCTCCAAATCACTCCTAAGCATTTTAGAAAGTATTGGGTTGTCAAGTTTCCTCCTGGATGACAGCCTGAGGCCCCATATTTTATATACTGGAAATGAAGAACTCCAAGAAGAAGTGAAAAAGGGGTTGGCTAAAATCAGTAAGTTACACATCGCACCTAATATTCAGCCTGTCTTGGGAAAAGAAAATATCTCTCCTGCTCAAAATGTGCTAAATGAAATTTACAAAGATGTCCGCAAAAGACAAACCGGCGGAATCAGAGAAGTCATATCCTGGACAGAAGGCAATTTTACTTCCACTGCGTCAGCTCTGGGCCGGGTGATCCGCTTTTTGAGTGGAAAATATGAACCTGAAAAAGGCGTGATGGGTGTTGATATTGGTTCCTATGCTACAGTTCTGGCTGTGGCATCTTCTGGCGCAGAAACTTTACGCGTTTTTCCCAACCTGGGTGTGGGAGCCGGTTCTACCGGTGTCCTGGAAAATAGTTCTTTAGAGGAGATCACTCGCTGGCTACCATTCCATATACCCGAGCAAGATGTCCGAGACTATATCAATAACAAATCTGCTTATCCCGCTAGTTTGCCAGCTGAGTCAGACCAATTGGAAATTGAAATAGCTCTCGCCAAACAAGCATTAAGAATTGCCGTTGAAAAAACAATTCCCAGTATTCATAAACGGTCATCAACGCACAAATCACTCATGCCTCCGATAGAACCCTTTATTGGTTCTGGCAGAATTCTGACTAATGCCCCAACCAGAGCCCAAAGTCTTTCCATCCTTCTAGATGGGTTACAGCCAACAGGTGTGACAACCCTCGCATTGGACCAAAACGGGATATTACCTGGTCTGGGCGCGGCGAGTGAGATCAATCCTCTTTTGACAGTCCAGGTTATTGAATCAAATACATTCCTGAATTTAGGCACAATAATTGCACCCTACGGGTATGCCCGACCTGGAACCCCGATACTTAGAATCCGGGTTAACCGGGAGGATGGCAGGACCTTTACCAGAGAGATTAAATACGGGTCATTAACTGTCCTTCCAATCGAATTAGGAGAGAAAGTCTCACTCCACCTTCGCCCCTTACATCGATTTGATGTTGGAATGGGAGGTCCTGGCAAGAGCGGAAAAGTGAATGCAGTAGGAGGATCGTTGGGTATTATCGTTGATACCCGCGGTCGCCCATTACCATTTTCACTGGATCCGGAGAAGAATTGGAAAAGGAATGATACCTGGATTAAGGGATTGCTGAAATATGAGTAAGCGATCCAATCAAGAGTTAGCTGAACTATAATAGAATAATATGTTAAGTAAAGTTAAGCACATCCACAAACTAACGAATATCAGACGGGAACGTGTCCTGCCCACAGAAGGTCATGTAATAGTCCGACGGATGCAAAAAGTCACCCCCACCGACGTAATTGTGGTTGCACCTTCAAACCCAAAATATATTTTACTCGAAATCGCCCACGGATTAAATGTCACCCCCGCCCGGGCAGATGATCTGCTCCAGCGGCGAGCTGGAGATGAACTAGCAAAAGGCGATATCATCGCTGGTCCAGTAGGTCTCTTCCAACGAGTTATCCGTGCTCCTCATTCGGGATTGGTGAGAATTGCCGGTGAAGGAAAAGTGCTGTTTGAAATCTCCTCCCCTCTATTTGAATTACATGCAGGTATGGAAGGCACAATTACCAATATTATCCCTGAACGGGGAGCGATCATCGAAACCCGGGGTGCATTAATTCAGGGAGTTTGGGGAAATGGAAATATCACCTATGGTGTGATTCAGCCAATCAGTAATAATCTTAATCAGGAATTGTTAGCAGAACAAATCAATATCGGCTTCCGAGGAGCTATTTTAGCTGCTGGATACTGCGGTAATCCGAACGTTCTGGAAATAGCAGCAACTATCCCAATTAAAGGCTTAGTGCTTGGAAGCATCTCATCAGATGTACTTCCAACTGCCAAATCTATGAATTATCCTATCCTGGTAATTGACGGATTCGGAACAAAACCCATGAACACCGCGGCAGAGGAAATATTAGTGGCGAACAGGGACAGAAATGTTGCTTTAAACGCCCGGGTATATGATCCGTTTTCAGGAAAGTATCCTGAAATCATTATTTCCCAACCCAACCAGCCTGAACCAAATTTACCAATTGAGTCTGAGCCCCTTGTTTCAGGAAAAAGAGTTATCATTGTTAAGGGTTCACAGTCACCTCAAATAGGGACCATTGACTCAATTCATTCCAGAAAAAAGGTCTTATCAAGCGGCATTAAGGCCAGGGTGGCTGATGTGACTTTTGGAAACGAAAAACGAGCTACGATTCCGTTATCAAATGTTGAGATACTTATGGAGTAAGAAGATAAACCATTTTGCTTCAGAATTGACAGGGCAAATTGAGGAGAGAGAACTATGGGCATGATGAATGATTTTGATGATCTTGATATCGAGGAGATGGATTCTGAGGAAACTATTACGACAAGCAGGGGATCCAATCGGACCTTCCTGGTTGTCGCCGGAATCTTGGGTGCAATCCTCCTAATAGCGTTACTCGCAATTGCCGCATACGCTTTACTGGTTTTGCCAGGTCGGGATACAGGCCAGCAAACACAGGTAGCTGCGATTAATGCCACTAACACGGCTGTCGCGGAAGAAGCCCAGCTCACAGCCATTGCAAAACAAATCACCCTGACGCCAACTTTCACGGCCACCCTTCCGCCTACCGAAACCTCGACACCTACTCCGACAAACACTTCAACCCCCGTTCTGGCGTCCACCAATACACCAGACCCGGGTGATGGAACAGTCGATCCTGCAACAGAAACTGTTGCTGCGCTGCTTACCCAGCAGGCCGGAGGAACCCTGGTCCCAACAGCTACAGCCCTACCCGACACAGGCTTTGCAGACGACTTTGGAGTTCCTGGTCTGCTCTTGATTGCGGGAGTCTTGATGGTGGTAATAATTCTCAGCCGCCGTTTGCGGGCATCCTCAACCTAGGATCCTGCGAGACAAACCTGTCAATTTGGGTATGTATAATAGAAAAAAGACAACCACAGCAGATTTTATTGCTGTGGTTGTTATCTTAAATTTTGTGGGGTTTTTGTTTTTCAGGTGATACTTTCTGCAACGGTCTCTCCATAAGCCAACAAAGCTTGGACCATGTCCTCGCTCCTTCCTTCGGCATAGACCCGCAAAACAGGTTCTGTGCCTGACGGCCTTATCAAAAGCCAGGAATCATCTTCCATTATGTATTTCACACCATCCACAGTCAATAAATCATCAACTTTGACTCCCCCAATTTCATCTGGTTGGTTATCGATTAAATGCTGGACCATTTTTTCTTTCTCAATTGGGTATTTTAAACGCTGATCCTTACGCTCATAATACGCCGGTCCAACCTCATCCAGCAATTCATTTACCAGTGCATGAAGTGATTTTTGATAAACTGCAACCATTTCAATTAATAGTAATCCCATCAGGACACCGTCCCCTTCCGGAATATTACCCCGAAAAGAAATCCCTCCCGATTCTTCTCCTCCGATCAGGATATCTTCTGAAATCATATAATCAGCAATGTGATTAAATCCAACAGGAGTTTCATACACAGGCACATTATATTGTGCGGCCAGACGATCAATCATCCTGGTGGTAGAAACTGTTCGAACGACAGGTCCTTTCCAGCCCCGTTCTTCGATCAGGTATCGGAATGCCAGGGACATAATTTTATGAGGATCAACAAAATTACACCGATCGTCCATAGCGCCAATCCTGTCACCGTCGCCATCCAATGCCAGGCCCAGTGTACCAATACCGGTGCTGATCGCTCCCGCCAGGGCGCCTAAGTGAGAGCCAATTGGCTCAGGATGTGCTCCACCAAATCCAGGGTTCATTTCACCCCTTATTTCTGTTACCTCACATCCTGTACCGGTTAGGATGCCTTTTATCATTCCCCGGCCTGAACCATGCATTGAATCCACAACGACCTGGGGAGGATTCGCAGCAATTGCATCAAAATTGATCAAGGTTCTTAAGTGTTGATAGTATTCGGGAACGGGATTAAACCCGATAATCAATCCCTCGTCAATGGCCTGATCCCACTCCATTAAATTCGGGCCCCGACCTCGTTCCTGATTATCATTTAAGTAGATTTCCACCTGATGTGATTGTTCCGGCGAAGCTGAACAACCGTTGGCGGCTTTTAATTTGACTCCGCTATATCGGGGAGCATTATGGGATGCCGTAATGACAATACCAGCAATCGCGTTTAGTTTTTTTACCGCATAAGATATGGAGGGGGTGGAGGCATCAGCTTGAGCAATATATACCGTGTAGCCATTAGCAGCCATCACCCGGGCAACCTCCCGGGCATACCGATCAGATAAAAACCTAGTATCAAAACCAACCACAATTCGGTCCGGATCCGGGTTCAAGTCTCCCCTAGACTTGCTGTGCCAATGACCGGAATGAATGGCGTCTGCGATTGCCTGGGTAACCAGTCGCAAGTTGTGAAAAGTGAATGTGTCTGAAATAACCGCTCTCCAACCATCTGTGCCAAAATTAATAGGCATACTTCTTGCTCCTCAATGTGTACAAATTTTGAATGTACATTATTCTATCACTGAAAATCCCGGTAGACAGGCTCATCGCTGACTATGAAAGCGGCATAGAATCAACCTCCAGAAAATCAGGGGGGAGGCCCGGGGATCATCCGACTTCATTGATCACCTGACTTGTGTTAAAATCTACTTTTAGAGAGCACATGGATTCCAAAATAATATTTTCATATCTCCACGAACACTATCTTTTTAAATACCTGACCGATGATGAATTAGGTCAGATTCTGCCTCTGTTTAAACCCATCGAACTGGAAAAAGGAGATATTCTCTACCGAACCGGATTCCCAGGGAGGAATTTTTTCCTGATAGTCTCCGGAAAAATCATTCTCCAGGATGATAACCAGAACGGATTGGTGATCCATGAAAAAGGACATTTTGGAGAACAAGCGCTTCACAAGGATGGAAACCGGAGCAAAACGGCCCAAGCACTGGAGAATTCCACTCTGCTGGCTGTTAATAAGCGTGGATTTATAGCCATCATCACGGCTTATCCATCTATCAAATCCAGAATATCTGGTATGAAAATAAGTGCCGATATCCTTCAAAAGTACGAATTTCCCTGGATTGGCAAAGAAGAAATTGTTCGTTTTGTGGACCGGAAGCACATCAATGTGTTTTATTCTCAGCTGATATTACCGCTGGTCTTTTTGACATTAACCGCGATTGGCGCACTTCTCCTAAATTTGAAGTTGGGGATATTCCTGCCAATTATATTCTTGATCTTCAGCTTGTGGAATATCTGGTTATGGCTTGATTGGCGGAATGATTTTTACCTTGTCACAAGCGAACGGGCAGCCTGGGTAGAAAAAGTAATCT
The DNA here is from genome assembly GCA_036445875.1 of Anaerolineales bacterium. Taxonomy (GTDB): domain Bacteria; phylum Chloroflexota; class Anaerolineae; order Anaerolineales; family UBA11858; genus B10-G9. The sequence goes on along the minus strand of JAZFRV010000295.1, from coordinate 14,961 downwards.
GGCTTCACGATCAACGGAGAGAAGTACCCCTGCAATCAATTCTATCGGTCAATATCTCATCAAACCAGATGCAGCGGCTATTCGGGTATGGGGATGTCATAGTTCGGACCTACACAGGAAATATCCCAATGCGTAATACGGCTCACCCAGAATTGCTTTTGGACCTGATCTCTGAAGCTCAAGCCAAGGTAAAAACCAGAGCCCAAAGAACGGAAACCGCGAATATCAACCAGATTATTCGTACCAGATTGGGGCTTTCCGGCGATTCGCCAATTCCAGAAAACGATCCAGAGTTTACTGATCTCGAAATGGAAGGGGGTCCCCAATTAACAGAGACCATCACCCCTCTCCAGGAGTTTTTTAATTTCTTCCGAGCCAGATATGAACTGAACGGAGTAATCACCTACCGCAAACATCCATTCGTCCTATTCCGCAATTCCTGGCACCTCTGGTTGATGTTTATCGGGCTTATTATCTCGTTTTTTGCCCGTTTAGTCGAATTTTATTCCTTTCTCTCACTCCCTTTGATCTTATCCCTGCTTATGGTAGATATTATTGCCCTGGGTTATGTTTTTACCGACTGGGCAAATGACCGATTTCAAATTACGGATAAACAAATCATTGACCTAGACCGGAAACCATTTGGTAGAGAGACCAAACGCTCTGCATTATTGGAAAATATTCTCAGCCTGGATTACAAGAGGGAAAATATTATCCAAAGAATGTTTGACTATGGAACAGTTGCGATCAATGTCGGAGACATTCAATTGGATTTTGAACATGTCGCTCACCCAATCAGCGTTCAAAATGAAATCTTTGAACGGTATAACTCAGTTGTAAAACAAAAAGAGCAGGAAGATGCGTATCGGCGGCGAGATGATATGGTAGAATTTTTAGCGGCTTATCATGAAGAAAGCAGCGCTGAAACCTCAGGGCCCGAAGACGAGGAATCCTGATTGTATTTTATTGGTAGATAACGGAGCAGTTCCCTATGGCAGTACGTGAAATAGTCATTGTCCCCCATCCAACTTTAAGAAAAAAAGCGGAAAAGGTTACTGATTTTGGACCCGACCTTCAACAATTAATCGATGATATGATTGAAACCCTGCATGGTGCATATGGCGCCGGATTGTCAGCTCCCCAGGTGAACAACTCCCAACAGGTGATTCTGGTGGAATATAGAACTGATGAAAATGAGGAAATCCCGCCAACAATGTATGTTGTGGCTAATCCCAGGGTATCCCGTTTCTCACAGGAAATAGTAACCGGGGCAGAAGGCTGTTTGTCGGTTCCGGGATTGATGGGAGAAGTAGAACGCTCAGAAGAAATCATTGTGGAAGGTCAGGATCGATTCGGTGAGCAAGTAAAGATGAGATTAAAGGGATGGACAGCACGTATTTTCCAACACGAAATTGATCATCTCAACGGTATCCTCTTCACAGATCGAGCGACAAGTACCTGGGAATCTGATGAGGATTTTAATTCAGTTTAACCTACATGTATCTCACACATATATCCCTGACAGATTTTCGAATATTCTCCCGGTTTGACCAGGACGTTCCACAAAACGCTCTTATCTTGATTGGCGATAATGCCCAGGGCAAAACCAGTCTTCTGGAAGCAATTTATTACTTATCCTCATTAGATTCGTTTCAAGCTTCCAATTCAGTTGAATTGATCAATTTTTCTGCGCTTCAAAACGATCTAGCAATCTGCAGAATAGTGGCTGATTACCAGAAGGGTGATTCAAATCATCACCTGGAAATCCGGATCATCCGTGATACACACTCCAATGGAAACTCCAGTATACGAAAAGAAATATTATTGGATGGGCAAAATAAAAAAATCAACTCTGTCATCGGTCACTTTAATGCAGTTCTGTTCCTTCCTCATATGCTCCAAATCGTGACCGGCTCCCCTCAGCTTCGCCGTCATTATCTTAATCTAACTCTCTCACAGGTAGATCCGCGATATACTGAAGCTCTATCTGAATATAATAAGGCGCTTTCCCAGCGGAATGCTTTGTTAAAACAGCTATTCGAACGGTCCGGAAACCCGGATCAATTATCCTACTGGGATGAAAGACTCACCCAGTCTGGATCTTATATTATTCACGCCCGGATCCATGCCATCCAGAATCTCGGCCAGTTGTCTGCTTCAATTCACCAGGAACTCACCCGGGGGGAAGAAATCTTACGGTTGAGCTATTTACCATCCTATGAACCTCTGCCCTCACCTCCCGGTCAGATTGAATTACCGCTAGAGGATCCCCTTGACCGGTCTGGCCTGGGGATAGAAGAGATCCAGGGAGGTTTTCGAGAAAAACTACTTCAACAGCAAAGAGAGGAAATCAGCCGCGGGGTGACCACTCATGGACCCCATCGGGATGACCTGCGTTTTATCAGCAATGGAATGGATCTGGGAAATTTTGGTTCCCGGGGACAGCTGCGGACCGCCTTACTGGCAATTAAATTAGCAGAAGTTGCCTGGTTAAAAGAGAATACCGGCCATTGGCCGGTATTACTGCTTGATGAAGTACTGGCTGAATTAGACGATACTCGCCGCCAGGATTTATTGGAACGCCTGGCAAAAACCGAACAATCGTTACTGACAACGACCGATCTGAATTTGTTTTCTGATGAGTTCCGAAAAACAGCGGGGAGATGGGAAATCCGAAACGGCCAGCTGGCAGTTTAACTAGAGGGGTTTTTTTCCTGGCACACCCACCCGCCGGGGGTATTTCTCAGGTGTTGTAACTTTCTTTTCAATCGTAATTAAAAATCTGTCTTCAGTCACACCTGGCAGGGTGATTTTTTTTACCTGGGTCAGCTCTCCCCCCAGCATACTGACTGCTTCATTTGCTTTTTGGGCTTCAAAAGGACCTTGATCCCCCTTCATCGCCAGCATACTTCCCCCAACTTTCACAAAAGGAAGCATATATTCGCTTAGCGTGGGGAGCTTGGCGACTGCCCTAGCAACTGCCCAATCAAACCTCTCCCTAAAATCAAACTCCCTGGCAAGACGTTCTACTCGATCCTGGACTACCTGAATTCCCTTCAGTTTTAAACTAACGATTATGTGCTGACAAAACTCGGTTTTTTTATTGATAGAATCCACCAGAACCACTTCGGTATCCGGTAAAAGAATCTTTAATGGAATTCCCGGGAAACCCGCCCCGGTGCCAATATCAATCACCCGGTTGACAGGAGTATTTTGGAATACCAGGTAGGGACTAAATGAATCCAAAAAATGTTTCACCCGGATCTTTTCCGGTTCATGAATCGCGGTGAGATTATAGCGTTCATTCCACTCATCCAGCTCCTGGCCATACCGCTCCAGCAGTGATAATTGGTATGAGCTGAGAGTGATCCCAATCAGGTCTTGAGTTTCCTGCTGTAAGGTTTCCATCTGGGGTAAATTATACAGGATTCTGGGATCTAGTCATCTGACTTTTGAGCTCCTGTAAATTAATATCTGACATTCAAGACTCCGATTCCGAGAAGCGCAAGAGAACCAGTCATCAAAAAAGTCTGATTTCCAGACAGAAATCAGACTTTTTATTATTCTCTTTGACAGAGATCATTTATCCTTAGCTTCGGTCAGTTTCTTCTGGTTCTTTTTCTCTTTTCTCCCCGCAAAGAAGCGTTTCAGTCCTTTCCAAATCCAGCGGCCCGGGAAAAATAAGACCAGAGCAACCGGGAGGATGTATAAGGCAATCCAGATCAAAAGGTTGGCAATAAACTCAAGGGTATTGATTAGAGCCTGAATGGCCCGTTTCGCCACACCTACTGGCTGCCAATTTCCGATTTTGAGCGGCTGGACTGCTTCATTAGCCTGAATATCAACAGATATTGCGGATAGAGCGGCAGATTGTTGATAATATTGCATCTGCCCTTTGATTAATTCAATTTGTTCCTGAACCTCAACCAGGCGGTTATAAACACTTAGTACATCCTCAGTCGCGTAAGCATCTTCCATGATTTCTGTCAGCTGTATTTCAGCGTTTTCTAAATTTCTTAACCTGGATTCCAGATCAGTATATTCCTGGGTTACATCCTGTCCAGAAATATTCTCGTTCAAAATCTGCCCTGCACCTGATTTTATTTCAGCTAAAACCTGATCCAACTTTTCAGCAGGTACTCTGATCGTGATATTGGCCTGAGGAACTTCCAGCCCACCATCCATCTGGATACGGTACAAATTGGAGGTCACAACAAATCCCCCCATTTCATCTGCAAGGGAACTGATGGCATCCAGGGTAGCTCCCGGCTCTTCAACAACTATGGAGAGAGAAGCATTTTTTATTACCATCCTGGCTTGAGTTGATTGGATCCGGATTCCCGGTTCCTCGAAAGACGCTGAAGAAACTGAATTATCAGCATCGCCGTAATAGGAATCAGAGACGGCCTTTGCCATAGGAGCCGCGCTTTCCATTAATAATTCAGAGTCATACTGAGCACTGCCCACTGCACAGGAAGTTAGGAGAATAACCAGAACAGATAGAATAATCAATTGTTTTCTCATGAGTGAATCTCCTTTTTTAGGTGTACTTTTCATTCTTATGACGATAAATCCCTCAGAAAAGTTCCCTACCAGCCCGAATCTAACCGCTGAATATATTCACTTGGAAGTCCAGCCTGAGACATTCTTTCCTGGACATCAGCCACATTGTAAGCAACCCGATGCTGCGCCCAGATCTTCTTCTTTGTATCAAAGATTGTATAGGCTGCGCGGGGATCATGATCCCTCGGCTGACCCACAGATCCTGGGTTCACAATCGATTCTTCAGGAAGCCGAACTTCTTCCCCCGAATAAACAAAGGACACCGTTGCCAGATCTTTTCCGTTCTTCATATAGTACATAACCGGAAGATGCGAATGACCTACAAAACAAAAAGCGGTATTGAAATAATCAAAATTTGTTGTAGCTGAATAAACATCCATGATGTATTCCCAAGTTGGATCCCGAGGGCTGCCATGAGCCAGAGTGACATCATCCACTTCAGCTTGGGGAGAAAGGCTCTGTAAATACTGCCGGTGAACTGGGTTTAGCTGCTCTTCTGTCCACTCCAAAACTTGTTGGGCAGCAAAATTAAATTTATCCCTTTCCGTTAATCCTACAACCGCGCTATCATGATTCCCTCGTAAGCAAACCAGATTGGGAAGATCTCGGATAATGGAAACACAATCATTCGGATCTGGACCATAACCAATAATATCACCCAAGCACCAAACAGCATCCACTGCGCCAGCGGCCTCCAAGACAGCTTCCAAAGCTGTCCGATTTCCATGAATGTCAGACATAATTAATACTTTCATTTATGGTTGATACCTCTCAGACATTGATTCTTATTCGTAACTGATTACGTAATGTTCATAATCATAAGCGAAACCTTGTTTCCAGTAAAGCTTTTTTCATATTTTCGGGTGATTTTTTCCAGAGGTTCAATCAGAAACGACTCCGTAAATTTAGAAAATTCCTCAAATATTGGGGCTCAAGGGTCAAATAGTGGCATTTTTCTTGCAATCATTACCTAACAGCCGGTATCTTGATCGGTATATTATCACTTAAAGGTAAAATGTACCCAGCGATATGGACACATCAAAACGATTATTACTCAGTTTCCTGGTTTTGTTGATCAGTGCCTGTACCAAACAAGCACATACAGCACCCTATATTAATTTTTCCAAAGTGAAATCTAGTCCGCAACCGGAAACAACAGCGGATCCATATCTCCCTCCTACCAGAATTCCAGACCAGCCCATATATACCCCAACACCGAGCTTTCCTAAACCGCTCCCCACCTTACGCACCGAGGATATTACCTATACTGTACAGTGGGGAGACACATTAAAATCCATTGCTTATCAGTATAATTTGCTCCCTCAGCAAATAATCGACATAAATGGGATTACGAACCCTAGTATGATCTTTACAGGACAGCAACTGCTGTTGCCTGCACCCAAGATCAGTGATCCGGGACCGGGATTTAAGATAATTCCTGACTCTGAATTAGTCAATAGTCCCTATACAGTCCGATTCCAAACCATTTCCTTCGTTGACAATCAACCAGGATACCTGAAAGATTATCAGGAAGAAGTGGATGGGGAAGTTCAATCCGGATCTGAGATCGTCCAGCGTATCTCTGAGGATTATTCCATAAATCCACGCCTGCTAATAGCTCTGATAGAACATCAAAGTCAATGGGTGACAACAGGTAACGAGAAGGACAATCCATATCCCTTAAATTATAATGAGGCAGGATATGAAGGACTCTACCAACAATTAGCATGGGCTGCGGATGAATTGAACGGGGGATATTACCTCTGGAAAGTTAAAGGAATCGGAACCTGGACCTTATCAGATGGGATTAACGTACCTATCAACGCTACCATCAATGCCGGAACGGCAGGAGTCCAGCATTTATTTTCTCGGCTCTTTCCTTACAATAAGTGGCTAGCAGCCGTGTCAGAAGACGGCTTTTTCATGACATATTCCAATATGTTTGGATATCCTTTTGATTATACTTATTCAAACCTTATTCCTGATGGCCTGACCCAACCCCATCTTCAACTGCCATTTGAAGATGGAGTAACCTGGTTATTTTCAGGAGGACCACATGGAGGATGGGATACTGGTTCTGCCTGGGCAGCGCTTGATTTTGCACCAATTCCCGGTGATATTGGCTGCAGCGCCAGTAATGCCTGGGTCGTCGCAGTAGCGGATGGAATTATTGTGCGCTCGGATCATGGTGCAGTTGTCCAGAGCCTGGATGGAGATTCTTATGAACAAACCGGATGGTCCATTCTATATATGCATATTGCATCAAAGGGCCGGATTGAGATCGGATCCCGTTTAGCTGTAGGAGACAAAATTGGACATCCTTCCTGCGAAGGAGGGATCTCGTCCGGTACTCACCTACATTTAGCCCGGCGGTATAATGGGGAATGGATTCCAGCTGATCAAGATTTGCCATTTATCATGGACGGTTGGGTTTCCCAGGGTCTAGGGTATGCATATCAGGGAATAATGATCCGTGGTGAACAAGCAATTCAGGCTGAAGATACTAAAACTGATTACAATCGCATTCAACGGTAAAAACCTGTGAAACGGATTATCATCGTATTGATCATGCTCTCCCTAACGGGATGCAGTTTATATCAAAGAACCCCCCCCATTTTTATCCCTCCTGTAGGGTATACTTTAACGCCGGTGCCTGCCAATCCAGATCCTTCTCCAAATCAACCACCTGCCGAAGAAAGTCCTGCAACACCGATAGCTGAATTTAATCCCACTCCAACAGTTTTCATATCACCTACTGAGACCCTGGTTCCAACCCCAAATGTCGAGCGGGAACCGATTGTATATCATGCCCAAGCTGGAGACACATTGTCAGTAGTTGCCACTCATTTTGGTGTAGGAAAAGATCAAATCCAATCCAATCTCGAATTACCCCAGATATCCTTTATCAACCCGGGAACTCTACTGGTTATTCCCCAGGTGTTAATCAATACAACTTCAGGTGCTCACCTGCTTCCCGATAGCGAGTTTGTATACTCCCGAGCTATCACTGACTCTGATTTTCCTGCAGATGTGGTCAGTTTTGTAAAACAGGCTGGCGGTTATTTGAGTGTAACGCGGGACTATGACCACACGTTCTTAACCAACGGGGGAGAAATAGTAAAACAGATCGCCCAAAATAACTCCATCAATCCTTTTCTCCTTTTGGCTCTCCTGGAATATCAGAGCCATTGGGTTTTTGGTCAACCTCAAAATCTTGCTCAATTAAGATACCCTTTGGGACACATTGATTACGATGATGTGGGTCTGGTTCGTCAACTTAGATGGGCGGTCAATCAACTCTCTATTGGATATTATGGCTGGAGGGAAGGTCGATTAACAGAGATTCTAATTACTGATTCACAAAGATCTTCCAGTGATGTTACTGCCCGCATAGAACCCAGCCTAAACGCAGGCACAGTCGCTCTCCAATATTATTTCTCGCAGATCTATGAAAGTGATCAATGGATTCAGGCATTGGATGACGACACAGGTTTTGTCACTACCTACGAAGAAATGTTCGGATCCCCAGAAAACCGAACCCAATATGAACCCCTCTTTTCTCACGATCTTGTTCAACCACAGCTCGAACTTCCTTTTACACCGGGAACTCTTTGGAACTTTACAGGAGGACCACACGGCGCCTGGGAACGGGAGGGTTCCTGGTCTGCGATTGATTTTGCGCCATCAGGATTTAAAGGTGAGTGCTCCCAATCTTACGCTTATGTAACGGCTTCAGCGCCCGGATTGGTGGTCAGAGCAGAAAACGGTGTTGTGACTATTAATTTAGACTATAACGATAATGAGCATTCTGGATGGGTTCTACTTTACCTCCATATTGCCACCGACGGCCGACTGGTAAATGCAGGAGATGAAGTCAATACCGGCGACAAACTGGGCCATCCCTCTTGCGAGGGGGGAATCTCCACTGGCACACATGTTCATATGACCAGGAAATACAACGGGGAATGGATGACTGCCGATGGCCCAATTCCATTTGTAATAAGCGGGTGGACTGTTCAAAATGGCGTCTCAGCTTATAAAGGAAGCCTCTCCCACGCCACCGAGGGTGTTGTTACTGCTAGTTCATTCAGCGCTCCTGGCAGCCAAATTAAGCGGTAAAATAGACGGCCTATGTTCCACACAGAAGGTTCTCTTCAAATTCGCCTTAAAAACTTGATCCAGTTTATCTGGATCCTGGGGTTTTTTCTTTCTGCCTGCCTTCCTCAAATTCAGGCCACGGATGCAGTTCAGATTCCCTTGGTTTCACCGACTCCAACGATCTCTCCGACTCCTTTGCCAGAGCGCCCGGTCTATTCTCCTGGAGAGCTTGTGGATTATTCAGCCCAATCTGGTGACACATTAACTAATCTTGCTTTCAGGTTTAACACCACAGTCGATGAAATTCTGGCTGAGAATTCAATCATCCCCGAAGGTTCCACAACTCTTCCGCCAGGTTTGCCCATGAAGATCCCTATCTATTATGAAGCGCTCTGGGGATCTCAATTTCAAATTCTCCCCAACTGCGCCTTTATTAACGGACCTGCCCAAATCGGATTTGACGTTACCGGGTATGTTGAGTCTCAATCCGGATGGTTAAAAGATTACCAGCAATTTGCCGCAGAACAACAACGCAGTGGAGCAGAGATTGTATCGTATGTTGCAACAAGCTTCAGCATCAGTCCCAAACTATTGTTGGCAATTTTGGAACACCAAATCGGTGCCTTAAGTAATCCTGAAGCTCCAGCTGACATAGAGGATTACCCCCTGGGCTATGTAAAATCTGGCTACCACGGTTTATATATCCAATTGGTCTGGGCTGCCAATACACTGAACCAGGGATATTATGGATGGTTGGCAAACCGATTGGAATCCCTGGAATATCTGGACCAAACCATTGAGCATCCAGATCCCTGGCAAAATGCCGGTACGGTTGCTCTGCAGTATTACTTTTCTCAAATAGAACAGAAAGATGTGTTTGATCACACTATCGGACCCGATGGATTCTTGAATACATACCAGTCCTATTTTGATAATCCCTGGATTTGTGAACCCCACATCCCTGGAAGTTTAAGGCAACCAACAATGCGGCTTCCTTTCGAAAGTGGAAAAACCTGGGCCTTTACCGGTGGACCTCATACCGGATGGGGACAGGGAGAGCCCTGGGCTGCGCTGGATTTTGCCCCGCCCAGTGAAGATGGCGGGTGTGAAGTAACCAGTGAATGGGCTGTGGCAGTTGCTCCGGGTATTATTGCCAGGTCCGATATAGGTCTGATTGAATTGGACCTAGATGGAGACGGGGATACCCGTACCGGGTGGGTTGTTCTATATCTCCACCTGGGAACGCTGCACAAAGCTCAATCAGGAAGGATGATAGAAGCAGGAGACCTACTCGGTCATCCCTCCTGCGAAGGTGGGGAGAGCACTGGCTCACACGTCCATATTGCCCGAAAATACAACGGGGAATGGATTTCAGCATCCGGTATAGTGCCATTTAACCTGGATGGATGGATCGCTCACAATGGTACTGCAGAGTACCTGGGCACTTTAACCAGATTTACGGAAACTGTATCTGCCAGTGTTGAGGCAGAAGAAAAAAGTTTGCTCAGTGCACGAAAGATTATTCCCTAGAAGTATAATTATTAAGAATTTTGGGGTTTTTATTAATTATAGACCCCTAAAACTAACACTAGATGTAGTTTTTCAATATATAATTCAATATTTCTTATTTTTTCCCTTGACAAACTAAATATTTTTGATATACTGTAAGTAATATTTATATTCCCACACGGGAGGAAATAATGTTTACAGGATCATATTCTGAATTTATAACCAATCAAACCGAACTACACCAGCAAGCAGCGCATCACCGTCTGGTGAAATCTCTAGAGAAACCCAATCCCTGGTTGACCTTGATATTCACCTCCCTTGGCAAATTATTAGTCGTATCTGGCCAACAGATAATCAATCGTTATCAGACTGCTCATTAGGTAATTTTTTAAAAAGGAGATTTAACCATGTATGCATTACCCTCACAATGCCCCATTTGTGGTGGAGAAGTTATTGTAACTCAAATCAACTGCCGCGATTGCGATACAACCATTGATGGTCGTTTTTCTTCACGCACTTTCTCGCAGCTAACTCCAGAACAAATGAATTTCGTAGAGACTTTTGTCAGGTTGGAAGGCAAAATCACCCATATGGAAAAAGAACTTGGCTACTCCTACCCCACCATCCGCAAGCTGCTGCACGATGTTATCCGGGCACTGGGATATGAACCCGGCGGCGAAGAGGGTATTTCCGAATTATCCGAGGAGGAGCGTCAGTCCATCCTGGAAGATCTGGATACAGGAAAAATCAATTACGAGGACGCAATGAAACAGCTGAAAGACAAGGAGAAATAAGGCTTATGGCACAACAAACAATTTCTATTGAAGATATCTCCCAACTTGTAATTACCAACACTGGAGGAAGCCTGTATTTGACTGGATGGAACCGTGAGGAGATCCGGGTCAAAGATCCATCAGAACAGAATTCAATTAATAATGATAAGGGAAAGGTTCAGATATCCTTCCCAAATGACGGCATTGTGCATCTCCCCCATCATTTGCCTGTATTCATTGAATCGGTTGGTAAAGACGTTGTGATCAAGGGAATCGGCAGCCCTCTGCAGATTTCTTCAGTTGGCGGAGATCTCACTCTCAGCGATGTCAGCCCCGCTACCGTTCAATCCGTAGGCGGAGATGTATTTGCAAAACGCATCCAGGGAGATTTGGTGATCGAAAATGTGGGCAAGGACTGCCTGGTCGACAATGTCAAAGGACAGCTGTCACTTCAGAACGTCGGCAAAGATATCCAGGTTGAGAAAGTTGCTGGCGGAATTGAAGCCCACGCAGGTGGAGATGGGCAGATTAATTTCTCCCCGGTTCCTTGGCAGGCTTACCAAATTAAAACAGGTGGGAATTTATCAGTAGCAATACCAGAAGACAGCAATGCAGATCTCTCGATTAAAAGCGGCAAAAAAGATATCACTGTGAGCTTAGGAGATATTGACGAAAAGGTAAAAGAAGGAAAGTTCATCAAACAAGTTGGCGAGGGAGGCCCGGCAATCATTCTATCGGCAAGTGGCAAAGTTTTTGTCTCCAGCGATATGTACAGCTGGTTATCTCCCCTCCGGATCAACGCCGAGGAACTTGGAAATATCGCTATTGATTTTTCCGACCAGACTGCAGAGCAGTTAAAGGATCATCTCAGTCACCTTGAAGAAGATCTGCGGGAAACCTTTTCAAATCTTGGAGATTCATTAGATTCTATCGGATTATCTGAAGAGAAACTAAAACGGATTAAGATCCAGATCGAAGAAAGCGGGCTATTGACAGCCCAAAAGGCTGAGTTGGCAGCAATAAAAGCCCAAGCGAAGATAGAAAAGAGTATCGCCAAAGCCCAGCTGAAAGCAAGGGATATGAAAAGAAAGACCAGGGAATTTGACCTGAGCGAATTCCTTGAAACACAAACAGAAAAGAAAGCCGTATCAGACAGCGAACGTTTGATGATCCTGAATATGCTCCAGGAAAAGAAGCTTTCTCCTGAAGAGGCCGACGATTTATTAAAGGCATTGGAGGGCAAGAAAGATGACAGCAAATAATGAGCATTTGGAAATTTTAGACATGATACAGCGTGGAACAATCAGCGCCGAAGAAGGCTTAAAGTTGATTGAAGCACTCGGTGAAAACCAGGCAAATCTCGATCAAGAATATCTTCTCGCGAAGTCCAAATTAGAAGGAGAATACTATCCGGAGGAGGTGGATGAACTTAATTCTGTTCCCATTTCGGAAGACTTTGAAAAATGGAAGCGATGGTGGATCATTCCATTCTGGACTGGTGTAATAATAACCGTATTGGGCGGAGCGCTCTTGTACTGGACCTGGTCTACAAATGGGATTGGCCTGGGATTTATATTAGCCTGGATTCCTTTTTTGATCGGTGTGGGAATCCTGGTTCTTGGTTGGAATAGTCAGACGGGTCCCTGGCTTCATCTCCGGATCCAGCAAAAACCTGGAGAATTACCAAAACGAATAGCGATCAGTTTCCCACTACCGATTCGATTCTTTGCTTGGAGTTTACGGACATTCGGGAATTTCATCCCCGGACTTAAAGGTACGGGTGTAGATGAAATAATTCTTGCTCTGGGAGACAGTTCCCAATCAGGAACTCCGTTAATTATCGATGTAGCTGACGACGATGATGGAGAACAAGTAAAGATATATATTGGTTAGGCAGAAATTCCTAACGAGGAGAACAGCATGGTAACCAGCGAAGAACGGATGAAAATCTTGAAAATGATCAATGATGGAAAGATCACGGCAGAGGAAGGATCAAAGCTTTTGGGAGCCTTAACCCAGAGAAGTCAGAAACCGAAAAAAGCTTCCAAACACTCCCTATCCGGCCAGTGGCTGCGGGTCCGGGTAACAGATATGTCATCTGGAAAAACCAAGGTTAACGTAAACGTGCCTATGAAACTTGTAGATGCAGGATTAAATATTGCAGCCCAGTTTACCCCTGAGATGGAAAACGCCCAGATGATGGACGCCGTGAAAGAAGCCCTGTCAGAAAATATCCGAGGCAAGATCGTTGATGTAATAGACGAGGAAGATCAGGAACACGTTGAAATATTTATCGAATAAACTTACAGCAGCGCCTTAGGTAAACAAAAAGAGCCCGGATTAATTCTGGGCTCTTTCTGTTTTATCCTGTCGAATAGATTATTTCTTTTTCGGCTCTAGATCTTCGACCACTCCGCTGACAACATCCTCAGCCGCGGGAACGTATTCCGGAACAACAATCATCATAATCACATAAACCCAGAACAGTCCACTGCCGGTCGCAAAAAACCCGAGGACAAAAATCAATCGGATCAATGTCGGATCAATATCAAAATAATCCGCGATCCCCGCGCATACACCGGCAATCATCCGGTCTTCCACCGAGCGGTAAAGTCTTTTATATTCGTTTGCCATGTTTCTTTCTCCTAAGTACATAATATTGTAATTCTCTACCAGGATATACGTTATTTCCAGCCTAAAGTTGTATAGTTCAAACACTCATTTCTGGAAACTGTCCAGGAAATTGGTAGGTAGAAAAACGGATTAGTTCTGGTCTAGTATCAGAACTGGGCTTTATATTGATATAATCAGTAAAATTATCTTCGGCGAGGTGTTATGGATATCTACAATCAAGAAGCTATGTCTGTAAATATCAGTGAGCGGTTGAAAGCTCTCCGGGAAGAGCGTGATTTATCCATCCGGGGGCTGGGACGCCTGAGCGGATTGTCAGCCAATGCATTAAGCGTGATCGAACGCGGACTATCTTCTCCCTCAGTCAGCACCTTATATAAAATTGCCAATGCGTTGGAAATTCCTGTTACAGCATTTTTTGAGGAAACACCCCCAAAGGGTGATGTGGTTTTTACCAAATCCGCTGAGAGGAACCGCATCCCTCTTAACCGCGGATTGTGGGAAGGCTTGGGTGGTGAACGCTATAATGGCTTAATCGAACCTTTTATGATCACCCTGGAAGCCGGCACCAGCAGCGGCAGATTTCAGATGACACATTCAGGTCATGAATTTGTTTTCTGCCTGCGAGGTGAACTTGAGTACCTGATTAACGATCAAACTTATCGATTGGAATCAGGTGATGCTCTGTTGTTTTCAGCTTCACTTGAGCACAAATGGCATAATCCCGGACAAACAGTTACCAACGCCTTGATCCTGATAGCCGGATTCCAACCTGGGGAGAGCCCCAGCCAATATCATATTGCGTCCAGAGATGCTAAAATTCCAGAATAATCCTGGTACTTACCAAAAAAAAGCCTCGAATTAATTCGAGGCTTTTTTAATAATCCCAAATTGAGATTATACAAATACAATCTGGGCACCTTCACTTAAGTCCATAAATTCCATCGCACCCAGTACGATTGACCCGTCAATCAGGTCATCCTGAGTTAGTTTCATCATGTCCATTGACATTTTACAACCATAAACATTGGCGCCAGCATCAATAAGGAGCTCCATAAACTCAGGCACTTTTGGAAATCCGAGTTTCTTAATCTCGCCCCGCATCATCCAGGAAGCAGCAGCAGACATGCCTGGTATTGCTCCCAGCAATGTTGGGATTCCAAACCAGGGGTGCATATTGGGGTTTCCCACAGTGGCGACATTCAACCCGGACATTTTCTTCTTGGTGATGATATCTAATCCCCAAAACGTAAAGAACATCTCTACATCAATACCACTCATTCTGGCAGCATTAGCCAGGATCAGAGGTGGATATGCCATATCCAATGAGCCCTTGGAAGCGATCAACGCTAACTTCCTTACGCCGGTATCACCAGAACTTTGATGT
>JAZFRV010000294.1:0-4268 GCA_036445875.1 Anaerolineales bacterium | reverse complement strand
TGAAGATCCATAAATCCTGGGAGAGAGTTGTCAGGATATTCCTAAGAACCGGATCCGGTTCCAGGAAATCCTTGAGGGGGAGACCATGAACGAAAGCGAGGTATTCATCAGGTTCGACACCATGGTGGATCCTGAGTCCTTCCAGAGTTGTTCCATATCTGGTCCAATACTTATCTTGAGTGGCCGGGATCTCATTATCTGGGATTCCAATTTCTTCCAGCATAAACTGGTAAATGCGGAGTCTAATTTGCTCCCAAAGACCATTCGAGGCTGGATAAAGGGTTGCATCTAGATCAAAAAATAGGGTTGAAAAAAGCATATCCGCATTATACCTGATCCTGATCTTGCTAAATTCTCACCATAGTGGGGATTGAAACTAGACAATAAAAAAGAAACGGATTTATTCCAATCATTCCTTGCCCTCCGTTATAATATCTTTATGCCTATCCAAATATTATCCGAAGAAATTGCATCACAGATCGCAGCCGGAGAGGTTGTGGAACGTCCTTCCTCAGTGGTAAAAGAATTAATCGAGAATTCGCTCGATGCAGGGGCAGATCAAATTACCATTTTTATCCGGGAAGCAGGAAAACGGCTGATTGAAGTGGTAGACAACGGGGAAGGGATTCCGGCTGAGGAATTAAGCTTGGCCGTACACCGGCATGCAACCAGTAAATTAATAAATGCAGCGGATTTGTTCCGGGTCTCAACTTTGGGTTTCCGGGGTGAAGCATTAGCCTCGATCGGATCAGTTTCCCATTTGACGCTTTTATCCCGTGTTCAAAAAGAAGACCTGGGCGCAAGTATCAGGGTAGAGGGGGGTGATATAAAACCTGCTTCTTTGTTGGGAATCCCTCCCGGGACAACTATCCGGGTTGAACACCTTTTCTACAATGTGCCAGCGAGATTAAAATTCCTTAAAACTGACCGGACCGAAAAAAGGCATATTAATGACATTGTCAGCCGGTATGGACTGGCTAATCCAGGAGTCCGCTTTAAACTTTATCAAGATGATGACCTGGTATTTCAGACCAGCGGAAGTGGAGAACACAGGGAAGTGATCGCCGCCGTCTATGGAGTAGGAACTGCCCGTCAAATGATCGGAGTCCTTTCCGAGGATAATTTACTACGAGTGGAAGGACTTATCAGCCCCCCCGGATTAACAAGATCTAACCGCAAGGATATCCTCTTTTTTGTTAACCAGCGACCAGTTCAGGATCCAGCTCTCACAAAAGCTTTAACGCAGGCATATCACACTTTGTTAATGAAGGGCAGGTATCCCATTGCGGTGCTTTTCCTGAAACTCTCTCCTGAAAAAGTGGATGTTAATGTCCATCCAACCAAGGCTGAGGTACGATTTGAGGATAAGGGAGAAGTATTTCGCAGCCTAGGAAGGGCTGTCAGGCGGGCATTATTAGCTCACACACCAGTTCCAGGGGTTGGGAACCTGGGAGGAGTTAAGCTGTGGAGTGGCACAGCGCCTGATCACCGAGATCTGCGGAGGGTGATAGATCCTGCCTGGGAAATGGCAAAAGATACCCGGGATGAAGGTGTTTTTGGCGCTCCCATGGAATCTGGACAGGTGCCGGCTGCGATGGGAACACCAATCTTACGGCTGATTGGCCAGGTTGCTTTAACCTATTTGATTGCGGAAGGACCCGATGGATTGTACTTGATAGATCAGCACGCGGCTCATGAGAGGATATTATTCGAAAAATTCATCTCGATCAGAGATAATAATCCTCCCTCCCAGGTTTTACTGGAATCTATTGTGGTGGAGTTTTCACCCAGCAGCGCAGACTTAGTGAATGAACAACTTGAATTGTTAAGTGAAATTGGATTTGATCTGGAAGCCTTTGGTCCCGGTGCATTTGTGATCCGGGCTGTACCTGCTCTGCTACAGGGAACATCGCCGGAAGGTATCCTCAGGGCTGCAGTTGAAGATCTTGAGGTAGATGAAACCCCCTTGGAAAAGAATATTGAAGAAAAAATCATCGCCAGGGTTTGTAAAAGGGCAGCTGTAAAAGCCGGGCAAATTCTATCACCCGAGGAAAGTAGAAAATTATTGCTGGATTTAGAAGCCTGCCAATCTCCCAGGACATGCCCCCATGGACGCCCGACCATGATCCATTTGTCAGTTGATTTATTGGAAAGAAAATTTGGTAGGACAGGACCGATGTAAAAATAAAATAAGTAACGGCTTCTTCTGGGAAAACCGTTACTCATTATAAGTTCCCTAATATTATTTCAGCTTTGAATAAATATCTCAGGCAAATCGTGGCATTCACCGCATCCGACCAGCGGTTCTTGCACGTCTTGATGTGTTTTTGTGCAGTAAGCCTTGACCTGAACCTGTTGAGGGAATAGAGGAAAAAATCGTTTTAGCTCAGGAATCAACCGCATATGTTCACAGGAATTTGCCCGTGATATTTCTGGGACAGGACAGGTGACGCACAATTTTTCCTGCCAGTCCAGCGGAGGACTTGCCGAGTCAAGCAACCGGCATTCTTCCCGATTTTTCCCCCGATGATAATCTCCGAAAAAATATCGGCATTCAATTCCTGAGGGAGTTTTCATACCCGGGTAACGTAATCTCCAGTCCTGGTATCGACCCGGATAACATCACCCGCCTCAACAAAGTTAGGTACATCTACTTCAAGCCCGGTTGAGGTAGTCACTGATTTTGTGACGCTTGTGGCAGTATTTCCCCGAATGGAGGGATCGGCTCGCACGACTTTCTGATCTACTGTAGTTGGTAGGTCAATGTCGAGGGGATCACCTTTATAAAATGTTAATTTGACTTCCATTTCGTCGGTAAGAAACTTGGTGTTCTCTCCCAGGACGTCACCCTTGAGGGCTGGTTGTTCATAGGTTTCAACATCCATGAAATAATACAATTCCCCATCGTTGTACATGTATTTTGCATTTCTGAATGTAAGCCGGACATCCTGAACTGAATCTCCGG
This sequence comes from Anaerolineales bacterium, assembly GCA_036445875.1. GTDB lineage: Bacteria > Chloroflexota > Anaerolineae > Anaerolineales > UBA11858 > B10-G9. The sequence goes on along the minus strand of JAZFRV010000294.1, from coordinate 1,303 downwards.
AATTAAATTTCTTTTTTAAGCGTGTGCCAGAACGAAGATCCCTGACATCTACCCGGATTGTAGCTTTCCCTCGACCGGGTTTGTGATGATCATACTCAAGCACTTTATAGAGATTTCCATCCAATTCAAAGGTTACGCCTTTTCTTAGTTCATTAACATCAATCATTATTAGGCCCTTATTGTGGAAGTTGAAGAAAATCCTGCTTCGTGATTATATTCTACAGTTATAGTAGTGACAAGGGATGGAATCCGGCAGTGTTTGATTGATAGTTCAAGCAGAGATCTTTTCATGCCTCTGGCCTTCTACGGAGGATTTGGAGTACGCTGTTTACCAGCCAGGTGGGTGATTTACCTCATAGATTATGGTAAACTTACAATTGATTACAAAGGGATATTTAATGATGGCGGACAAAAAACGGATCATTTGCATTGAGGATGAACCAGAAACCACAAATCTGATGAAGTTGATTTTGGCCAGAGAGGGGTATGAAGTCCTGGGAGCAAATGGTGGAGAAGAAGGTCTGGCTTTGGTAAATGAAGAACACCCTGATCTGATCTTATTGGACTTAATGATGCCTGAAATGGATGGAACTCAGGTGTTTCAACGCTTAAAAGAAAACGAAAAAACACGGGATATCCCTGTAATTGTTGTTACCGCGAAAGTTCAGAGCATAGATATTGTTTTATGGCGGCAGGTAGCAAAAGTAGATGACTATATCACTAAACCTTTCCGTCCTGAAGAATTAGCTGAACGGGTGAAGTACGTACTCTCTCAAACAGACGAGTAAGGGATCCTTTGTCCAGCAGCATTTCGATTTAACTCACCATGATCAAAGTAAATGTAAGTAATAAAACTCGGAGTCTGGATAAACCGCTTCGAGTAAAAAACTGTGATACTTTTATTTGCCGTTTGCGTGGATTAATGTTCCAGAACGATTTGGATATGAATGGCGGATTGCTGCTGGTTCAAAAGAATGAAAGCCGAAGTAAGGCAGCTATCCATATGTTTTTTGTAGGTATGGATCTGGGAATAATCTGGTTAAATAAGGACCGAAAAATAGTTGATATTCAATTAGCGGAAAGCTGGAAGCCAATCTACACCCCACAACTCCCTGCCCAATATATTTTGGAAATCAACCCGCTCCGGATGCCTGAATTTAATATTGGAGATGAACTGGATTTTGAGTAAAATTTTCCGAATTTGCACCCTTTTGATATTAGGCTTCAGCCTGGTTTCTCCCGTATTTGCACAGGATAACCCGGGGAGCGGACCGACCTATATAATACAGCCGGGGGATACACT
>JAZFRV010000293.1:0-2691 GCA_036445875.1 Anaerolineales bacterium | reverse complement strand
TTACGAATAAGTTTGATGTGGATCTTCATAATACCCATGCAGATGAAATAAGGTTTTGTTCACCAGAGAAAGTAAATGATGAAATAGCCAGGAGAATATTAAAATTTTTGGGAATGCGGGATGCTCTTTTTAAGATCAGATCGCCAAAGTTTATATGGGAAACTATCCGTAGTAGATATCTGTAATGTAGTGGTGAGCATTCTGATCCTGGTTTACAACAGGTAGGACCTTATGGGACCCTGTATCCAGTCAGCCCAGGTTCAGGCGCGCCTTGCACCGAGAAAAGTTAAGGACTCCAAGAGCTTTGAAGCGGGGAATGTTTGAGTCGGAGAGTGCTTGCATAAAGATACTGGTAAAAAGGTAGAAGTCCTTGCCCGGGCATGGTCAGCAGCATGGCTGATTCCAGGCAAACAAAAACTACCGTTTCTGGTCAATCCGGTCGATGCCACTCGTTACCTCGAGTTCGCCTATCTGTTGAGGCTCCTTTCAGACAGGGATGTCCGACCATCACGTGTTTTGGACGTATCTTCTCCGGTAATAATCTCCTATATGCTCTCTTCAATGGGGTCGATGGTTATTAAAACTGATATCAACCAGGATGAGCGAAAATACGTACGGCCAGGGCCTCGACTGTCGTTTCAGCAGGAAAACGCTACAAAACTTTCCTTTCCTGATGACAGCTTTGATCTGGTGTGCTCCATCAGTGTACTTGAGCATATCCACGAAAATTATATGGAGGCCCTGAGGGAAATGATCAGGGTCACAAATTGCAATGGCCTGATCTACGTGACCTTTCCAGTCTGCAGAGAGTTTATGGAAGAGTGGCTGGACGAACCCATATATTCTGATCAGAAGCAGGAAGGAAAGAAAACATTCTTCCAGTACAGGTTCGATGGAAAAAGTTACGACAAGATCATCCAAAACCTGCCCGCTGATGTGGAAATAGTTTCAGAAGACATTTTCTGGGAGAGGTGGAACGGTCTTTACGATTGGCTAATGCAGCGGCTGCGCAGAGACTGGGGTGGTTTAATTATCAAGCACCTGCGGGCAGGTTTCCTGAATCTGGCACTTGGCCCGATCTTCTTTGAAAGCAAAGCGGGCTCCTTCGAGCGGCCTAAATCATTTGGAAATGCCCATCTACTGCTGAAGAAAAAGGGCAGCGGTTACCAATGAACAAGCTCACGGCTTTATTCATCAATGCTGTCGCTGGTATGCTGCCAGTTGGCAAAAAAAGCACCTCCACGAAAAAAAAGATACTCATCGTCCGGCTGGACGGTATTGGTGATTACATCCTGTTTATCGAGTTTCTGCGTGGGTTGAGAGATCTGTACCCGGATAATGATTTTGAGCTGACACTCGTGGGTAATTTGTTGTGGAAGGATCTCGGCGAGAAGAATCCGTTTGTGGATCATACAGTATTCATCAGCAGGGAAAGGTTCCGGAAAGAGGCTGCATACCGATTCAGAGCTCTCAGAGATATTGCGAGAAGATCTTTCGATATTGCGATCAATCCCACAATTAGCCGGGAAGCGCTGATGGGCGATTCTATTATGCAGGCCAGTTCAGCCGCAGTGAGGATTGGTAGTATCGGATATGGTGGAAATATCTCTCAAATGGGAAAGCGTATTTCAGACCGCTGGTATACGGAGCTGCTTCCCTTGGCTGATGATGCACCAATGGAATTGGACCAACAGGCTTATTTTCTGAACAAGTTGGGACTCGGTTCACACCTGATCAGGCCACCCAGACTGCAAATAGAGCCTGAGTGGCAAAAGGATGCGGACAGGCTTCTTGAAAAGACGGGATATCCTCCCCCATATGTGTTGCTGTCTCCCGGAGTTGGTCTACCAAAAGGAAAAGCCTGGCCACTGGAAAGGTTTGCCGATCTGTCAGCAAGAATAAATGCAGAACTTGGAGTTACTGTCCTTCTGTGTGGTGGACCCGGAGAGGGTATTTTGGCAAAGAAGATCTTGTCAAGCTCAACTGGAAACAGAATTGTTGATCTTACCGGCGAGACGGGATTAGGTACAATGGCTGCTTTAATAGCGGTATCTGAGGCTCTCGTTGCCGGTGATACCGGTGTTGTCCACATGGCATCTGCAATCGGTATCCCGTCGGTTTGTGTGCTGGGAGGTGGTCATATGGGACGTTTCCTTCCATACCGTATTGGGAATCGTTTACTTGAGAAAGGATCCTCAAATGATGGTTATGGTACCACTCCACCATTAGTAGTCACCTCTGTTCGTAGTTGTAAATGCGACAACTGGAATTGTACAAGAGATGAGTGGTTGGGGGGGAGTTTCCCGTGTATAGATGAGGTAGACACGGATCAGGTTTTTGATGCGTTGAAAAGAGTGATGGCGAACGGCTGAAAAAGAGCCCAATGTCTGTTGTTGGGTTTCACCAATCACCCATCACGAGTTACTATTATCGATTAACAAACGTTGAACCAAAAATAAGCCCAGCCAGCAAATAACTAACGATTCCCAACAGTAACAGCGCCACAAATCCCTGAGTTACCGCCAATACCCCAGCCAGTGAACTGCCTACTACCGAAGTATAGCCTGTGATCGCCCAGGCCCAGGGGACACCGGATTCCCGGTTTCCAGCTACTGCCCTCAGGCCCAGCGGGAAGGGAATGCCCATGAGAAACGCTGCCGGGAGACAGGAGACAGATAGCAGTGGAATTCT
>JAZFRV010000292.1:0-9061 GCA_036445875.1 Anaerolineales bacterium | reverse complement strand
CGCCTTGAGGATTCACTTTCCCGATTATATAAAAAATACCTGGAATACAAATCTCAATAGCGGACAAGAAAAAAATCGGAGTAATCTACCATGGCCTATTACTTTGGATGTGACTTAGGCGGAACCAATATCAAAGCTGGAATTGTCAATCTCGAGAGTGGATCCGTGATTATAGCCAAAAGCAAGCCAACGCTCTCCTTTGAGGGACATGATGCCGTGATGGATCGTATGGTGGATTTAATTACCTCACTAATCACTGAGAGTGGATTGGATCGATCAGAAATTCTAGGCTTGGGTGTCAGCGCACCTGGTGTGATTGACCCCGATAAAGGCACTACAATTTTTCTCCCAAATCTGGTGGGCCAATGGAGAGATGTCCCTTTGGGAAATAAACTCAATAAATCCCTGAATCTACCTGTGACTCTCCTTAACGATGTGCGAGCTATCACCTATGGGGAATATATATTCGGTGCCGGTAAAGGGATCAACCGGATGGCATGTTATGCGATAGGTACCGGAGTGGGAGGTGGTCTGATTTTGAATGGGGATTTAGTTCTTGGATTTCAGGGTTCTGCAGGAGAGCTAGGTCACATGACAATCGAAGTCAATGGTCTACGCTGCAATTGCGGAAACTATGGCTGTCTGGAAGCTTATGCTTCTGGCCCTGCAATATCTTCTCGGGCTGAAAAAGTCGTCCGCCAAGGTTTCACTACCCGGATTACGGACCTGGTTGATAATGATTTAAATAAGATCACACCCGAGATTGTCGCCCAGGCAGCAAACGAGGGAGATGAAATCGCTCTGGAAATATGGAATTCTGTTGGTCACTACCTGGGAACGGGCATCGCTAATATTTGTGTAGCCTTTGGTCCTGAGCGGGTTGTACTTGCCGGGGGTGTTGCTTCCGCTGGTGATTTGCTACTTACCCCAATTAAAAAAACACTTCAAGAACGCGTATTTGTTATGCCAATAGAGAAAGTGGAGGTTGTTCTTGGCTCGCTGGGAGATGATGCTGGTATCCTTGGAATGGCGAAGTGGGCAAACTTCAAACAGTCCCAGCAATAACTTCCGAAAGGTACAAAACCTCTTCCCAGATCATCACTTTTGTCAGATCGAGTAGCTTCCAATCTCATTAATTTTAGCACCCCTCCCCTCCTCTTGCAATTAAATTATTTGCGTTTTAGATATGGAATACGACAGTCGTCCTCCATTAAAGCAGTCTATTTATTGTTAGCTTTATGTATCTCCGCTTTTTATGTGATATTCATCACATAAAAAGCTATTTAATATAGCAGGATATAAGGATTCTGGTATAAATAGGCGGAATCTGCGACCGTACTATCCAATAAATATTGATAGTTGTTTTACTAGTTGTGAATTTGTTTTACAGCGGATACGGAAGTATCCGGGAGGATGAGATGTTTGTAAGAGATCGTATGACCCCTGACCCAATTTGCGGACACCCGGATATGGCAGTAACAGAAGCCCGGGACCTGATGCGTTCAAAAGGATTCCGTCATCTTCCAATAGTGAAGGATAAAAATAATCTAGTTGGGTTAATTACACGAACATCTTTGAGCTCCGCTCTCCCATCCGATATATCCCGTTTCAGCCGTTTTGAAATCAATTACACTCTTTCAAGAATTAAAGTTCAGTCTGTCATGGTAAAAGACGTCATTACTATTGAACCAGATACACCCATTGAAAATGCAGCCTTCCTTATGGCCGATAAAAAGATCGGAACTTTGCCAGTCGTACAGAATGATAAATTAGTAGGCATTATTTCTGACAGCGATTTATTTAGCATAATGACATCCCTCCTGGGAGCCAGGACTCCAGGTATCCGGATAACCGTTCAGCAACCTGATCAAAGCGGGGTAATAGCCAGGTTAACCAGCGTCATAGCCGATGCTGGAGGCTATTTGTCAGTCTTTGTGGGTTATTTCCCAAAAAACGATCCTACCCAATGGGTTTCGGTGTGTAAAGTGCAGAATATTGAAGAAAACAGATTAGTAGAAGTTGTTAATGGTATTGAAGATACAACCATTATAGATATTCGTCAGTTTCAGGAGCCCAATGATCAGTGAACATCATCAACCCTCCGGATCTGTTTTAGTGGTAGGCGGCGGTATTGGCGGTATGCGGGCAGCAGTTGACCTCGCAGAAGCCGGATTGAAAGTTTATTTAACTGAACGTGATTCTGGGTTGGGAGGACGAGTAGCCCAGTTGGGATACATGTTCCCTACCCATGATTGTGTCTTATGCCGGGGTACATCAGACCATGGCTACGGCTGCACCAGACCTGCCATATCTCCTGCTTTCATGGATCACAACCGCCATCCTAATATAGAAATCATGACCAGAACGCAAATCAAAAGCGCCTCAGGTCAAGCTGGTGATTTCGAAATCACTTTACTGCGTGAACCACGCTTCGTTGATCCATCCCTCTGTACAAATTGTGGTCTATGCGCAATTGTCTGCCCGGAACGTTTACCAAGTGAATTCCAGGAATCACTCGTTACCCGGATGGCTGTTCATAAAAGTGCTCCCAGGTCACTTCCAGATACTTATTACATCGATAAGGGAGACTACTGCATCGACTGCAACCGCTGTATGGATGTTTGCCCGACAAATGCCATCAATATGGACGATGAATCCTGGGAAGAGATAATTCGGGTGGGAGCGATCATTCTCGCCATGGGCTACAAGCTCACAGATCCCTACGAATTGGCAGAGTATGGTTATGGCCGGTACCTAAATGTTGTGCACAGCATGCAGTATGAAAGATATGTCAGTCGGTCTGGACCAACAGAAGGTCAGCTGCTTCGCCCCTCAGATAACACTCCGCCTAAACGCATTGCCTGGCTTCAGTGCATCGGATCAAGGGATCAGAAACACCCCTATTGTTCATCTATTTGCTGCATGTATGCAACCAAAGAAGCGGTCCTGGCAAAAGAACGGTTGGATGATGTTCACTGCCAGATATTTATCATGGACGAAAGGGCATTTAATAAAGAATATAATGCCTATTTTTATCGATCTACTGAACAATATGGGGTTCAATATACTCGCTGCCGGATCTCAGACCTCCGGGAAGATCCCAAAACCAAAGACTTGGTCCTTCAATACCCAGATTCACTAAATAATGGTCAAATGCGGGAAGAAAGATTTGACATGGTTGTTTTATCTGTCGGTATGCAGCCTCCTAGCGGAGCCGAATTTGTATCAAGCCAGCTGGGATTTAACCTCAATCAATATGGTTTTTGCCAAACCAATAAGTTTAATCCATTAGAAACCAGCAAACCCGGGATATATGTTTGCGGCGCTTTTTCTTCCCCAAAAGAAATTGCTGAAACTATCATTGACTCTGCAGGAGCGGCCGGCGATGTGATGCGGTTGTTCCAAAACAACTTGGGAACCTCTCCCTCGAGTCGGGAATTTCCATTTCTCAGCGCTGCTGAGTTTCCCCCGGAAAAAGATCTCAGTGAGGAAGAAACCCGTATCGGAGTATTCAGCTGTCGGTGCTATCCCACTATGGAAGGTATTATAGACATCGAGACAATTCTTGAAAGATCAAAAGATTTTCCTCATGTGGTTCACTCAGAAGAAATAGGTTACGGCTGTTTCCCTGAAGGCTTGGAAAAAATCCGGGACTCAATAACCAAACATAACCTTAACCGTGTGGTTATCGCTGCTTGCAGCCATAGGACTCACGAATCTCTATTCCAGAAAACTGTCCGCGAAGTAGGATTAAATACTTTCTTAATGGAAATGGTGAACTTACGAGGATTCAGCGCCTGGGTTCACCCCCATCAACCAGAACAAGCTACTAGAAAAAGTTTGGAATTAATTCGTGTCGGGGTTGGGCGAGCAGCTACCCTTGAACCCATCTATAAATCCTTTATTCCACCTCACAGACGGGCTCTGGTTATTGGCGGTGGAGTCTCAGGAATGACTGCAGCTCTCTCTATTGCGGATTCTGGATTTGATGTTGTCCTAATTGAGCGAGAGCAATCACTCGGCGGAAATCTACAAAAAGTTCAATACCTCGTAGAAGGTGAAAATCCCCATATTTTGCTTCGTGATTTGGTCAATCGCCTCATAGCCCATGAGCGTGTTACTGTAATGACCAGAACCGAACTCCAAGAACACAATGGTCATGTAGGTGCGTATCATGCCATCCTTAAACATTACGATGGATCATGCTCTGAGATCTCCCATGGGGTTACTATAGTGGCAACGGGGGGACAGGAATCCCGAGTGAATCATTATTTATTGGGAGAACACCCGGCGGTACTCACCCAGTTGGAATTAGAAGATAAGATTACCCACCAACCGGATACAATTGCAAATTTGAAACAAGTAGTAATGATACAGTGTGTAAAACCAGATGATGAAACATATGAATACTGTTCCCGAATATGCTGCATCAGCACTATAAAAAACGCCATCCGTCTCAAGGTTATCAATCCAGGATGCCAGGTAACAGTATTGTATAAAGATATCATCACCTATGGCTTCAGAGAACAATATTATACAGAAGCTCGGGAACGAGGGGTAATTTTTGCCCGTTATGATAACCAGCATCCACTTATCGTAGAACAAAAGAAGGGAAATCTATCAATAACAATGCAGGAATTAATGCTAAACCGCGAGTTGATTTTAAACCCGGATTTATTAGTACTCAGTACTTCTATCCAGCCCTCTCAAGGCACAATGGAACTTTCTAATAAGCTAAACGTTCCTATCTCAAATGAAGGATTTTTCCTGGAAGCCCATTTAAAGATGCGTCCGATGGATTTTATGGAGGAAGGGATTTTTATTTGTGGAATTGCCCATTATCCAAAGTTCATTGAGGAGAGCATCAGCCAGGCGCAGGCAGCTGCAGGCAGGGCAACAACGATTCTCAGTAAAAAATCTTATCATTTTGGTGGCACTATCGCCATTGTTGATCCTGATAAATGTGTCGGCTGTTTAACTTGCACCCGAACCTGTCCATTCGAAATTCCTTATATTGATGATCAAAGCACTGGTGTTGGTAACTTAGGTGGCGCGGCATATATTGAACCAACTCTCTGCCACGGCTGCGGAACCTGTACTGTGGAGTGTCCCGCAAACGCTATTCAGATATTAAACTATACCGATAATCAAATAATGGTTCCTGAATTCCCAGTTCTGGGAAGCTGGGTAGAATTATGAGCACTAAAATATTTGAACCCGAAATAACGGCCTTTATGTGTATCTATTGTGGCTACATGGCAGCAGACACCGCAAGTTCGCTGCGCATCGAGTATCCCCCCAATGTGAAACTTATAAAGCTACCTTGCACAGGGAAGACCGATCCCAAGTACATCTTAAAAGCATTTGAAGACGGTGCCGACGGAGTCTATGTGGTTGCCTGTCCCAAAGGAAATTGCCATCATGTTCGCGGAAATGAACGTGGTGAGCTCCGTGTAGAATATACAAAAGAATTACTCGATTCAATCGGATTAAATGGCAAACGGTTGAATATGTATTTCTTATCCGGGGGTCAAGGAAAATCTTTTGCAGAAGCCGCCCAAGAAATGACGGAACGGATCCGCGAGCTGGGTCCAAACCCCCTATTTCAATAATCCTGACCCATTAAGCTGCCTAAAGAATAAATAAGAACAAAAGCTCCTGTTACTTTTCAGCACTGGCGTTTTATATTTGAATATATCCATTCACATCAACGGCAAGATGATAGATTTTCCAGAGCGGGGATGATTGAAGCTTTCCACATCTGTGTGATAGGTTGCTTTGATATTGTCTGGAGTAAGAACATCCTCGGGATCACCAATTGAATAAACTGAGCCATCTACCAGCAGCGCAACCCGGTCAGCAATGCTTGAGACCTGGTTAAGATCATGCATCGCCATTAAAACTGTCAGGTTTTCCTGATCGACCAGTGACTTTAAGGTAGAAAGCAAACTGGCCTGATATCTCAAATCCAGGTGAGTAGTCGGTTCATCCAGCAGCAGAACTGGCGCATCCTGTGCCAGCGCCCTGGCAAGTAATACACGCTGCTGTTCACCCCCGCTGATTTCGGCCAGTTTTCTATCAGCAAGATGGCTAATTGAGGTTTGATCCATCGCCCAGAAGGTTTTTTCAAGATCCAATTTGCTGGGTTTACCAAGAAAACCCAGATAAGCGGTTCTGCCCAGCAATACAGCTTGCTCCACAGAAAATGCTCCCCCAAGCTGCCTTGCCTGAGGAACTACAGCCAATACTCGAGCCCGATTAGCGGGTGAGTATGATGTAATATTCTGATTATTCAGCAATACTTCTCCAGCGCTAGCTTTCAGGATTCCACTCAATACCCTGATCAAAGTTGATTTTCCCGCGCCATTAGGACCGATCAATCCCAATATTTCCCCCTTTCTCACAGTCAGTGATACGTTATTAAGCGCCTTAACCTCCCCGTATCTCGCAGACAATGACCGGATGTCAAGAACGGAGTATTTCTGATTATCACTGATCACCAGAACACCTCTCTTTTTGCCCGTCGTAAAATCCAGAGGAAAAACGGAGCACCGATTAAAGCGGTCACAATTCCAACAGGAAGAGTTCTCGGTGCCATCACAATCCGTGCCGCCAGATCCGACATCAGCAATGTAAATCCTCCTCCCAGGATAGATAATGGTATTAACTTCTTGTAATCCCCTCCCCAAACCATTCGGATAACATGGGGTACAACAAGGCCAATAAATCCGATCACCCCGGAAAATGAAACTGCAGCTGCTGTGGTCAATGATGCCGCCACTATGATCAATATCTTTATTTTTTCTACTGCCAGACCAAGCTGTTGCGCTTGTTCTTCCCCAAACTGGAGAACATTTAAGGAATGCCCGCTGAGGATCAGCAAGGTCATACCTGAAAGCAGATATGGGAAAGCAATTGACAACGGTTCCCATCCTGAGACAGTTGATCCGCCTAATAAAAAGCCCATTGCCTGCAGTATCATTTGATCCGATACCAGCATTAAGAATGATGTTATCGCAGAAGTAAAAGAACCAATCGCCACCCCAGCCAGAATCAATGTTGTTAATGGCACAATTCGGCCAACCTTAGCCAGCGTATAAACAGCGTAAATGGTTCCCAAAGCCCCTAAAAATGCTCCCACAGGCACCAAATATCTGCCCACCTGGGGTAAGGACATCACAGCAATTGCACCTAACCCAGCTCCCGAGGCAACACCGATTAGATATGGATCAGCTAATGGATTTCGAAATAATCCCTGGAAAGCAGCACCGCTTCCTGCCAGTGCCGCTCCAGTAAGAGCTACCAGGATTGCGTGCGGCAGCCGGATCTCCCAGAGGATTGTTTCAAAATATTCAGGCCAGCTGCCAGAGAATTCTGCTCCGGTCAATTTGCCTATAAGTATCTGAAGAGCATTCCCTGGAGGAATTGTCACCGCCCCCAGGGCAATACTCAATACAAATGCCAGTACCAGCAATCCTGTTAGAAGCAGGAAAGAACGTTTTAACATAAATTAATTTCCAAATAACTCAGAATGGAGCAATTCTGCTACCAGCTCAAAACCATCGACTAATCGAGGTCCTGGAACACTGAGGATAAAGGGGTCAAATGGAAACAGTTTGTTATTAACTACAGCAGAGATACCATTCCAACCAGGTCTCTCAGCAACACTTTCCGGAGTTATTCCGTATAGAGCATCCGCCAACAGGATGTAGTCTGGATTCTGAGAGATTAATTCTTCTGAGCTGATCTGCACCCATTCTCCTTCTAAAACATCACCCAGGTTCTTTCCCTTGGCTTTTGAGATGATATAAGAAATAAACGTATCAGCTCCGGTCGTCCAAGGCATAGCAGGTTCAGAAGCATCCAACTCGTAAAAAACCAGGGGGATGTTCTCAACACTTTCCAATTTTTCTTCCAGCAGAACAACCCGGTCATTTAATGAGATAACCAATTCATCTGCTTCAACCTCAGTTCCCGTGAGAACCGAAATATCCATGATATTTGAAAACAACCCTTCAAAGTCATGAGGATTAGCCTGCCAGTATACGTTTAAACCTAAATCTCTCAGCTCTTGAATGGCATCAGGGGCGAAAATCTCTCCTGCCAAAATTAAATCCGGTTCCAATGCCAGGATATCTTCAACCGGGATCCCATCCCACATGGCCCCTAAGTCTACTGCTTCAAGTGCACTTTCTGGATATTGGGAATTTGAATCCCGACCAATTAATCGATCTCCAGCTCCGATTCCAAAAAGGATCTCTGTCAGGTTTGGAGAAATAGAGATGATTGTTTGAGCTGGCGTTTCTAGAATAATCTCTGCGCCGAGGTCATCAATCACGCTGATGGGTTCTGGTTCTGGTTTTGGTTCTTCAGTTGGTAGAGGTGTTTCAGGGACAGTAGTAGGCACTGGTGGAATGTTCGTAGGTTCTGGGGTTGATGAAGTCCTACAGGCAGTTAGCAAAATAGAGAGAATATAAACTATCAGACTAAATCTTAGAATTTTTCTTTTCATGGTTTCCTCAAATAGTAATTAATGATGCTTATTAAACAAAAAATCCCTGTCTCGGACAGGGAAGGCACATGGGTCAGTACTTCTACTTAACCAGGTTCACACCTCCTTACCGCGAGAGTTTGATGAACGGTCAGCAATGGCGGTCGACCTGGCTTATCGATCTCCGATGGATCGCATTACAGTTGCGGGTCAGCGTCTGATTCTCACAGACTTCGCCTTTCAGCCTCAAATGCGGGATAACAGGCACCATTGCCGTATTTAAATGTTAAACTACAAATATAGTAAAAATTCTACTAGTAAAACCCCCAGACGTCAAATTAATAAATAATCCTGCTGATTGAAAATTAATCAGCGGGCATATTTATTTTGACAGATCTCTGCCATTGAGCGCATCAACCTAATCCCCTAGATGTTTGGAAGCGTGGTTGATACAGCCTCCCCACAACTCCCAAAAATTGATCCTTCTTCCCCGAGGTCTTCCTAAATTTCTTTACAAATCGTTCAATTTCTGCTTTCTTGATCAACTCGCTGTGATAATCTGTACATTCA
>JAZFRV010000291.1:0-4739 GCA_036445875.1 Anaerolineales bacterium | reverse complement strand
CATCCATGACAGCCTTTTTTTCTTCCTTACCAATTAGTGGTTTAGCTATGTTAATCATTGTATAGTTTGCCAATTTTCCTTCAGGATTTGGATAGATAATTGACATTCAGGACAGCGCGCAGTGATGAATTGCTCTGAAATATTCTCCAGTTCTACCCGGTGACCGTTGGGGCATACAAAGCCCCTGAGCCGGGCAGGGTTACCGTAGACCAACCCATAATCAAGTACATCTTTGGTTACGACACTGCCTGAACCGATCATGGCCCATTCGCCAATCGTGATTCCGCAGCGAATAGTACTGTTGGCGCCAAGCGTAGCGCCTTTGCGAACATGGGTTTCACTGACTGCCCAATCACTGGCAGATTTAAGTGTCCCGTCCGGGTTAATGGCACGCGGCTGTAAATCGTTGGTAAAGCACACATGCGGCCCAACAAATACACCATCTTCGATGGTGATGCCATGATAGATAGAAACATAATTCTGTATTTTTACATTATCGCCGATGGAAACGCCTGTATCAATAAAGACCCCCTTACCCACGATGCAATTTTGCCCAATCCTGGCGGCGCGCACCTGGCAGTGGTGCCAGATACTTGTGCCTTCCCCAATGGTGGCTTGCTCGTCTACTTCAGCGGTTGAATGGATTCGAACGGACAATTGATTATTTCCTAGTAAAAACTTAGACCCGGTGTCGCTAAGATAGCTTCCCAAATTGAATTATAACTCACTTGTTTTCCGGCCTCATCCATTTTTCAGGAATTATATCAGAAAATTTGAGCAATAGTATTGATTGATGGTCCTATTCTTCCTTCCGGCCATATCTCTCATACACGAGATGGTGAGAGGAACTTAAAAATCGCGCCAGACCCAGGAACCGCCCACCATGGTCCCTACCGGTTTGATCTCCCTTAATTCATCTTCAGCACAATGGAAAGGGTCTTTTTCAAGCACAATGCAATCCGCCCAGAATCCTGGAGCCAGCCTGCCCTGGATTTGGGATCTTCCCGCCGCCGCTGCCGGTCCTGTTGTATAAGCTTCGATGGCTTTATCCCTCGGCACCCTCAGCTCGGGATGCCAGCCGTCCGGGCCAGGGAATCCGTCCGTTTTTTGACGGGTCACCGCGGCATGAATTCCCCAGAATGGGTTGGGGCTTTCTACTGGAGCATCCGATCCAAACACTACCCGTGCACCCTGTTGGAACTGCAGTTGGGAAGCATAGGAATACGCCGTCCTATTCCCCCAGTATTTATCCGCCATTTCCATATCCGAGATGGCATGGATCGGCTGCATGGAGGCGGTGATTTCTAATTTTACTAACCGGTCTACATCAGACAGATCTATCAGCTGGAGGTGTTCTATCCGGTGGGGCAGTGATTTATATTCCGCTTTTTTCTCATACGCCCGCAGTCGTTCCAGAGCATTTAGTACTGTCCTGTTAGCCAGGTCGCCAATGGCGTGAATAGATAACGCCAAGCCGCCGTCAGCAGCTTTTACCCCCAGTTCATAAAGCTCTTCTTCCGTTAATAACGACATACCCCGTTGATCCGTTCCTTGATAAGGTTCCAGCATAGAAGCGGTTTGAGGACCTAAAGCACCATCTGCAAAATCCTTTACTCCGCCAATCCACATCCAATCATTTCCGATACCGGTTCTTAACCCTCTCTCGATTGCCAGGTTCAAATCTTTAGAGCGTACACTTTTTAATACACGTAACTTCAATTCTCCCCTTTCCATCAGGGTTATTAATGCTTGATAACAAAGCTCCTGGTCAAAATCGTGCACGCCGGTTAGCCCCATTTTCCACAGGCTTTCCTGGGCTATCTGGATCTTTTCCGCGTTGGTTTTAACACCAGGTTTTGGGATGATGTCTTCAATTAACTTAACCGCATATTCAAACAGAATCCCGGTAGGTTCACCTTTATCATCCCTTAATATTGATCCCCCCGCAGGATCGGGAGTTTCCCTGTTGATCCCGGCAGCAGTCAAAGCCGCGCTATTGACCCAGGACACATGGAGGGATTTTCCTGTCAAATAGACGGGATTGTCGGGCGCAATCAGATCCAGTTCTTTTGCCGTGCCATATCCATCGGTCCAGAAATTATGATTCCAGCCGTGTCCACGGATCCATTCTCCAGGGGGTGTGCCTAAAGCTCGTTCATTGACCTGATCCAAACAAAGTTCTTTGGTATCAGTTTCGCAATTGATATATCCCAGAGTTTCCGCATATTGCCTCAAGTGCAGATGAGAATCAATTAATCCCGGCAGGACAATTCGTCCGCCCAGGTCCAGTCTTTCTGCTGATCCAATGCTATCTTCGGGATCTATAAGCTCCACTTTTCCACCGCGGCAGAACAGGGAAGAAGCCAGGGGATGCCTGGGATCCATAGTGTAGATACGGGCATTGATCAGCTGGAGAGATTCCATTAATATTTAAGTCTGAGGGAAATATATGGGATGATTTATTTTTTCCGGAACTTGTCAAGCAGGGTGTTAAACTCTTCATCAGAGTAGTAGTGGATTGTAATTGTCCCTTTGCCACCTTTGTTTCGGGTCAAGCGCACTTTGGTTCCCAGGGATGACTGTAATTCCTCTTCCAGGGATTTGAGCTCGGGTGATTTAGGGTCTCTTTTGGGTGGTTTGGGTTTTTGTTTCCCCTTAAATTTATTGACCAGAGCTTCTGTCTGGCGAACATTAAGTTCCTGGGTAAGGATGGTCTGGAGGGCGGAACTTTGAGCCTTGATATTCGGCAGAGCCAACAAAGCCCGGGCGTGACCCATACTGACCTGGTTTTTCCGGACAGCTTGTTGAACAACATCGGGCAGGTCCAACAGCCGTATGGTATTGGTAACAGCGGTTCTGCTTTTTCCGACCCGTTTTGAGATTTCTTTGTGAGATAGACTAAATTCAACTGCCAGGCTCTGATAGGCTGATGCCGCTTCCAGCGGATTGAGATCCGCCCGCTGTACGTTTTCAATCAGCGCCAATATTAAGTGGTCCTGGCTGTCGGCTTCCCGTAGAATAGCGGGAATGGTCTTTAATCCAGCAAGTTCTGCAGCCCTTAATCGCCGCTCACCGGCAATAACGGCATATTTTTGATCCGCATCTGCGTCCTGGGCTGATAAAACTAGGGGTTGAATGATTCCGTGCTCCTTGATGGAAGCCGCTAACTCTTTTAATTTACCCACGTCAAATCCCTTCCGGGGCTGATGCGGATTAGCTGCGATCAGATCCAGCGGGACTTCCAGAACTCCGCCAAATTCGGATAATATTTCCCCATCAGGATGAGTAGGAATAAGAGCTTCAAGGCCTTTTCCCAGGCCGGGTCGTTTGGATGTCATATGTTTTTCGAAATTTCCCTAGTACTGTTGATTAATTTGAAACTATTAGTGAACTTTTTTATTATACCTCAGGAAGCTTGTGACCATCTCCCAGCAGGAGTTCCTTTGCCAGCTCATTATAGGCATTGGCGCCGATAGAACTGGGAGAATACAATGAAATTGGAACGCCATATGAGGGTGCCTCAGCCAGGCGGACGCTGCGGGGAACAATGGTGTTAAATACTTTTTCCTGAAAATGTTTTTTCACTTCCTCGACTACATCATTGGCGAGATTGGTTCTTGTGTCATACATGGTCAGGATCAAACCCCGGATAATCAGGTCGGGGGAGATCACCCGGCGGACTCTTTCAATAGTAGATACCAGGTCTCCCAATCCTTCCATTGCCAGATATTCACACTGAACTGGAATCAAGATCCCGTCCACAGCTGCAACCAGTCCATTTAATGTCAGCAACCCCAGCGAGGGGGGGCAATCAATCAAGATATAGTCGTATTCATCCGCCAAGGGAAGAAGCTTTCGCTTTAATAGATTTTCCCGGCCAACCTCATTCACCAGCTCAACTTCTGCACCGGCAAGATCAGGAGAGGCCGGCAGGATCGACAACTTTAGTTTGGGATTTCGCAGGATATACTCCCGGATATCTTTATCTTCCAGGAGAGCCTGATAAGTTCCTCCTGAGACACTGCTTTTGTCAATTCCTAGCGAAGAGGTGGCGTTAGATTGAGGATCAATGTCTATCAAAAGGACATCTTTTCCATAATGGGCTAAAAAGGAACCCAGGTTTATGGTTGTAGTCGTTTTTCCGACGCCGCCTTTTTGATTGGCAATTGTATAGATTAATCCCATGGGTCATTGCACCTTTTGAATTGATTGTATCTCCAATTCTGTTGGAATTCCTTCAATCCCGGGACGGGTGACAGAAATCGCTGCCAGCGCTGATGCTAACCGGGCAGATTTTTCGATACTCTTTTTCTCAATTACGAAGTATTTCATAAAAGCTGCAGCAAATATATCTCCAGTCCCGGTTGGATCCACTTCTTTCCCCGGATTATCAGAGATGGATTTGATCTTATCTTGCTAATAAAACTCTGCCCTGTCTTTCCTTTTGGTGAGGACCAGCAGGGGAAAAAGTGAGCATAGATAATCGAGTGAAGATCGATTAAATCTCAGGTCTCATCGTTCAGGAAAGCAGAAGAATTTTCTAGGAACGGGTTTTTTATCACCAGGAAGGGGAAGGTTGAATTGTTACCCTATCGTCCCATCCCCTGAGCCAGCCCTGGAGCGAAATACAAACATGTGCATCTGGAAAATTGAATCCAGTTTCCGGGTTGATCTCATTTGCCACCGCTCCCAGGTGATTGATTTTTGTGGTTAACCATTTTTCCGGGATATGTTCCATC
>JAZFRV010000290.1:0-3193 GCA_036445875.1 Anaerolineales bacterium | reverse complement strand
GTAAGCGCCGGATTGATATCAGCCTAAATCGAAAAATTGAGATTAACCCCTCTAATCAGGTACTAGAAGAGAGTTTCTCTTTTTTCAGTTTTCGCTTTTCTTTTATTGTCAGTTTTGCTTTCTTTTTGGCTTCCCGCTTGCCTTTATCTCTTTTTCCTTTGTCACCCATTAGGCCCACCTTCACTGAAAAAAATCGTTTAACCTTACTTTTATCATAGCATGAAAAACCTATCGGTTTGAATATTCAGGTCAGATTCCTGCGAGCAGTGTTCCAGGGTTGATCTCGAACCGCCTTTCCCGCTATTATTTCTTATTCCTTATTTGAAAACCACTTATGTGTGCCAAATTGATCTTTCCTGACAGTTTCTCCAGAAATAATGAACCACTCAAGTCCTTTGAGCACGGCATCAAGGTAGCTGCTTAATCCCGGTTGAATCAGGGCAATGTGCGGGATCCAGCGAATACCAATTGGGATCTGCTGTAAATTGTGAGGAAAGATCGTGATTCTAAGTGAACCTATGCCTTCCTGGTCCTCGGAAAGTCGCCAAGAAACATATGATTTCCTGCCGCCTTCCCTACCAATTGACAAATCATAACCTATACCATCTTCCCAGTTTACAAATTCCCGGAGCAAAACCCACCCACTGTAGTAATGGACCTCGTCCCTAGATCCTACTCCTGGCCATTCCTGAACAGGATTCTTTTTACAGTAAGGATGAAAATCTTCCAGATTCCCGGGCCTTGAGATTAAATCCCAGATTCGTTCTGTAGAAACGCCAATTTTTCTACTGACTGAAACCGGCCATTTGAAATTCTCGGTTCTTTCCGGGGTATATTTCATAAACAACTCCAGATCAACTTGATCCGAAACCAGGGCACAATATCCAGAAGTGGTTGGCAGACCTTATTCTAGATGCTACTCTGGACCTTCTGAGAGTGGTGTTCGTTGAATAAACTCAATGATATGTTCAGCTATCTCCTCTCCCTTCTCTTCTTGAAGAAAGTGTCCGGCACCTTTTATTTTGATTTTTGGTTGGGCTCTTGCAGTTGGGATGAGCCGACGGAAGAAAATATCTCCGCCGCGTGTGACAGGATCGGAGTCCGAAAACATCACCAGGACCGGTTTTTCCCACTTGGAAAATATTTGACGGGCGCGCTTCATCTCAGCAGCTCCAGGATCAGTTGGATTTATTGGAACAAGCAGGGGCCATACTGCCGCTCCAGCCTTGTGTTTTTTGGTCGGGAAAGGAGCTTCGTAAGCGGCTAGCTCTTCCTTCGAGATGCTCTTTTTATCCGCCAGTCCTAATTTAATGACCCTGCTGATGGGAAGGTTTGGGATTCTTTGTGCGAACTCTCTCCAGGCCATGAATGCTTTCCCCATTGGCTCTTCCCCAATCGGAAGTCCGGTATTCATAATCACGAGGCGATTTACCCGATCGGGATTTTCAGCTGCGACTGTTAATCCGATTAAACCACCCCAGTCTTGGACAACAAAAGTTATGCTTTGTAAATTTAAAGTCTCAATAAAATTCTCTAGTAAATCTCTTTGAAGTTGAAATGAATATGACTCTTTGTCCTCCAGCTTATCTGAACGCCCGAATCCTATAAAATCCATAGCAATGACGCGATGATCCTGTTTCAAGAGGGGGATTATCTTTCGGTAAAGATAACTCCAGGTTGGTTCGCCATGGAGAAGGAGAATAATCTCTCCTTCTCCCTCATCGATATAATGAATCCGGAACTCATTTATTTCTACATATTTTGGCGAGTAGGGAAAATCGGGAAGATCTTCGAATCTGGAATCTGGCGTTCGGATGATTTTCACAAGCAATCTCCTTTTGAGGACATTGAACCAAATATTAATATTATATAGTGCCGGAAGATCACTGAGATGTCTGGGTTTACCGGTGTAGATTAATGGTTATATGTTTCGGGGTCTACCCGAAGTATAGCAGAAGGATAATTTGGGTCTTTGATCTATCCACTACACAGGAGTATGGTGTGTCTTGAATTAATACTATTTATTCCCTTTAAATAATGGTATCAGAAACACCAGAACCAGGAATAGATATACATACCAATCCAAACTCAGGGCATCATTAAGAAATCTTGGCCAGACTGTTAAGAGTAATAACGTTGATAAGAGGGTCACTATGATCAGGCACTGCCTTTGCAGAACGGTCATCGATATTTTTGTTTGGAGACGTTTTTTAATATTCACATTTGGATTCCTGTTCTCCTTGTGACTCAGTGATTTTCTTAAGTTCTTCCCAAATCGATCATTTGACTGAGGCATACTATATTATTGATCGCCGTGGATTTTGTAGAAAGACCTGCTGCTTAGTTATCGATGAGTGGCTTGAGGTGTTTAATATGTTCAAGACCTATTCCGCAGCAGCCCCCCAATATCTGAATACCTTGCTTAAGCCATGAATCCGCTGCGGAGGCGTAATCTTCTGGTGAGATCACATCATTAAAAATCCAATTTGGTTTAATGAATCTTCCTGAATGAGCATACACGCCAATTGGACCCACCCAGTTTGCCTTTAATACTGCTAAACAGGCGGTTATATATTCGACTTCCGTATGCATGATCGAAACCAGATCTACATCCTTGCCTTGAATCGCTTCCAACCCCTCTATTAATGTTGGTCCATCCAACAAGTGTGGTTCACCATCCTGATCAAGGTTACAGCTAAATCCCACCCAGACAGGAAGTCCGCTTTTTTGGGCAGCATCCAGCACAATGAGCATGTTCTCGATATCGGCCATCATTTCGAGCATTAATAAATCTGCTCCAGCATTGGCCATGATGGCAGCTTGCTGTTCGATATTTTGGCGCAGCTCGTGGTGTGATGGATATTGTTTTGTAAAGGACCAGTGAGTAATCCCCCCGGAAACCAATACTTCTAGTTTGTTAAGGTTTTTTCGTGCCTCACAAGCCAGCTCAATGCCCCGGCGATTTAAAAATTCAAAATGTTTTTCAAGCCCGGCGTCTTTTAGAACATGGCGTGAAGTGGAGAATGTATTTGAAATCACAATTTGCGCACCGGAATGGATATAGTCCTCATGGACCTGCCTCACAATATCGGGATGAGTTAACGCACCTCCCCCATTCCAGGCATTATTAACCATGGGGACGCCCCGCTTTTCTATCTCACTACCGGTTGCGCCGTCAATTAATATTCGATCC
>JAZFRV010000289.1:0-2260 GCA_036445875.1 Anaerolineales bacterium | reverse complement strand
TGTCGGTTACCAAGGAATTGATAAATCCTCCACAGGCTGCTCCGAGAATGGCCTCAGCCTTTTCAATATTTCCTGCAACAGCCAACCTGGTATTGATATTGCTTAATCCATCAAAAGAGGTGCCGATCCGGCGTTGATGAAAATCCACCTTAGAAAGATCTCCTTCTATTCCATAATACAGGGCACATACGTCTCCCACCGCGCCAGCAGATTGGATGGTCTCCAGTTCGTTGAGTGAGATGTGATTCCCCCGATAAAGACTGCAGAATTCTGGTTTGGTAGTTCCGATACCCATTAGCGCGATGTCACATTGCCTACCAATCGAGATAGCTTCTTCCACTGTGGGATCTTCCATTAAGGATGCAGCGGTCTGTTGATTTTCGACAATAAAGGGAGTGTATAGATATATGCCCTCTCCGCCGATTTTATGGGCTAACCTTTCAACCAGAGTCTGGGCGCTGTAGGCATGCCGGGTCGAACCGAGCACCCCCACCAGCTGGATAACCCGAGTATCTGGAACGGGATCGGCATCGAAAGCTTCTATTGTAGCCTGAACTGTAGTTCCCCAGGCTACACCAATTTTATACCTGGGTTTGATTAGAGCACCCAAAAGCCTGGAAGCAGCTTTTCCGAGCTGTTTTCTGAGATCATCATAAGATGGCTGATTATTAATGACCACTACCGATACGTGTTTTAGTCCTAATACCGACTTAAGTTTTTCTTCAAGCTTATGATCGTATTGAAAAGGATGGTGGACAACTATTTCCACGATGCCCTTTTCGCGGGCCTCAGTTAACATGCGGGAAACCGCTGAGCGGGTTAACCCTATCATGCCTGCAATATCGGTTTGCCGGTGATCTTCGAGGTAGTATTTTTCTGCAACAAAAGCCAGCAGCTCATCACGACTGGAGTTATTAACCATTCATTCCCCCGTCAATATATTAATATGACAAATTATTATTTACTTTGTCCATTGACAAAAGATTATCCGACCATTATTATATCACATATGTGATTAATGGCTTCACATATGCTCCAATATAAGTAATAAACTCAGATGCTCCCATAGAACCATTCACTTTTTAGACGATTGTTGTTATTGGGCTGATAATGGACATTAAAGAATATCTGAATGAAAAAGCAGTGATACTTGGATTAGAGGCTGACAATTCAGAGCAGGTGATCCGTTCGCTGGGGGAAAAATTACGCAACCTGGGTTATGTGAAAGACAATTTTGTTGAGGCCACCCTGGAGCGGGAGGCCAATATGCCAACGGGATTACCGCTGGGCGGAGAGTATAATGCAGCTATCCCCCACGTGGATATTGAATATGTAAATCAATCTGCCTTGGGATTGGCAACGCTTAAAGAAGAGGTAGTATTTTATAATATGGTTGAAAGTGACGAGCCGGTTCAATGCAAGCTGGTGATCATGCTTGCCCTGGACCAGCCGAAATCTCAAATAGAAATGCTGCAGAGCGTAGCTGCTGTACTCCAGGATCAGGAGACAGTCAGTAAATTAGTATCCGCAGAAACAAAAGAAGAAATATTCTCTCTCTTATCATAAAGGAATCCAATAAAACACTCAGATTATTATTAAAGGAAGGGAAGAATGCCGAAAACAGTGATTGTGTCCTGTGGAACCGGAATTGCTACCTCAACTGTGGCAGCCAAAGCGATTGAAGAGGCTTGTAAAGAGGCAGGAATTGATGTCATCACCAAACAATGCAAAGGACAGGAAATCCCAGAATTACTGAAACAGGGAGCAGACCTTATTGTTACCACCTCTACTTTGCGCTTTGATCCCGGAATCCCGGTGGTCAAAGGGTTGGCATTTTTGACCGGCGTGGGCAAAGACCAGATAGTACAAGAGATTCTTGACCACTTAAAGGATTAGTAACTAAAATCCCTATCCAGTGTTCTTAATGGTGTTGACAAATACAGTTAAGAACAGATTCTGGGGAAAGAAAGATCTCTCTGGAAATCTTTGTACGATTTGGCATATTGGACACATTTAGCTTTAGGAATTTGCGAGACCGATAAAGCAGAAAAATTTACAACGGCTGCCAAAGCTGAAAATTGCTTGATTTTTATCAAACGGAATAATTGCGGCCGTTAATCTGCGGAAAATTCATAATGTCATCGAGGAGGTGATGTCACTCACATCAGTTGTTTGACCAGCTATATTTGTATAAATTTATAATACTTTGGAGGATAATAAATGGATTTCCTAACCGTATTGAAGTCATTTGTTGACACCA
>JAZFRV010000288.1:0-6893 GCA_036445875.1 Anaerolineales bacterium | reverse complement strand
CATATCCAGTTGCAGGATAAGTGGGTGTCACTCCCAGAGTGACCAGGTAATCCTCTCCAGCAACCTGATAGGCAGAGATTAAGATCTGTTGGAAAAGCTTTAAATTACCAATAATATGGTCAGCTGTCAAGACTGCCATGACCGCATCAGGATCTCGTTTGCTTAAAACTATTGCTGCATATCCCACTACGGATGCCGTTCCTCTGGGCATCGTTTCCAATAAAAAGTTTTCAGCCGGGATTTCGGGACACTGCTCTTTTAGCCCTTTGGCCTGTTCCTCCACTGTGACAACATAGATACGGTCTGGAGTAAAAACTCCCTGCAGTCGATCCACTGCTACCTGAAATAAGGATCGTTCCTGGCCAATAGCTAACATCTGCTTGGGACGGCTTTTCCGCGAAAGAGGCCAGAGTCTGGTCCCTCCTCCACCAGCCATGATAACGGCATAAAAATTTTCGTACATGTTAGATTCCTTCCCTGTCCTGATTCAATTTACCATAATACCTGGCATTTAATTCCTGAATAGCCATGTATTTCATCCCGAAAGTTTTCCGTACCATTCCTTTTAATTCCATCAAAGCTAACGTTGAGGTTACTTCTTCGATGGGCATGTCAACCAGGGAACATATCTCATCAACATGGAGCGGTTCATCACCTACTGTTTGATACAGAACTGCTTCTTTGGGATCTCCTGGCAGAGCTTTCCTGACGACTCTTTGTTCCGCAACCAGGGTCATGTTCAACATATCCAGAACATCTTGCGCATCCAGCAGTGGATGCGCGCCCTGTTTTATCAACAGGTTAGTACCTCTACTCGTTGGTGCAGTAATCTTTCCAGGAACTGAAAAAACTTCTTTTCCCTGTTCTGCAGCATAGGTGGCAGTGATCAACGCTCCGCTTTTTTCTCCAGCTTCAATTACAATAACACATTTTGATAATCCCGAAATTAATCTATTTCGGGGAGGAAAGTTCGAACCATCCGGAGGAGTGCCCAGTGGGTAATCACTTATCAGCGCACCCTGTTTCAAAATTAGGTTTGCCAGATCTCGGTGTTCAGGTGGATAAAGTTTGTCCAATCCACTTCCCAGAACCGCAATAGTCCTTCCTCCAGCTGCTAAAGCTGCTTTATGAGCAATCCCGTCTATTCCCCGAGCTAGACCGCTGATGATTGTAATCCCATTTTGAGCCAATGTGTGGGAGAGATTTTCAGCGACCTGCTGCCCATAAGGACTGTATCGTCTTGTGCCAACTATAGCTACGGCCCAGATATCGTCGGTATCAATCTCTCCTTTAATATAGAGAACAAAAGGAGACTGTGTAATCTGTCGCAGTCTATCAGGATATTCCGGGTCATCCCAGGTAAGGACTTTGATTCCCTGGCTGATTATCTCCTGACCCATAACATCCAAAGAAATCCGGTTCCGAATATCAATCATCCGCTGAAGCAGAGTCTCGTTTAAACCTGCAGCTTGAAGTTGATATGATCTTGCTTCCCAGGCTGATTGAATGTCCCCAAAATAATTTAAAAGTTTTTTCAGGCGCACCGGACCGATACCTTTTACAAGGTTAAATCCGATCCAATACTTGGTATTACCTTTCATGTCTGCCCCCTTATTTATTCAGTTCAGGCTTCTTTTGCTCAAGCCGGGCAAAGAATACCATAAATTTTTCGATTGCGTCAAGTGAGATTTCCCGGAGAATAATTTATTAATGTCATCCAGAACACCCAGTATTGAATCCCATATCCAAAGAATTCCAATTAGCATCTTCCCCCAAATATTCCCCCTCACAATTATCTATCTACTTATCTTCATTATATATCCAACAACCCTGGAATGATATGTATCAGAACTTTTCCTTCGTCTTGATTGATATCCAGAACTACCTGATCAATAGCTGGAATTAAAATATCCTTTCCCTCAACCGATTCTACCAAGTAGACATCATTCGCTCCCGTGACAATGATCTCCTTGATTCGGCCTAAGTTCTGTCCCTGGTCTGTAATTACTTCCATTCCTACTAACTGGTGGATATAAAAATCTCCCTCGTGTAATTCAGGAATATCGCCTGCTCTCATATAAACCATAATATTCCTGAAGATCTCAACAGCAGTGCGGTCGGGGAGTTCTTCCAGTGAGACCAGCATATCAGCTCCATGCCAGCGAATATTCTTTATAAGGTAAGGATGATATGCCTCTCCAACAAATACTTTTTCTCCCGGTTTTACCAATTCAGGAAAATCAGTTAAGACAGTCATTACAATCTCCCCCCGGATCCCGTGTGGTTTTCGAAACTTGCCAATAACAACAAACACAGGTTCATCTATAGGCGACGAACCTGTGTTGAAATTTGATTTTTTATCGAAATTCATTGTGGTTCTACGATATCGAGATTTACTCTTTTTCCAATTCCTGATGCCGGTACATTCAGCAAGGTCCGGATCGCATTGGCTACTCGCCCATTTTTCCCGATCACTCGGCCCATATCTTCCTGTGCAACTTCAAGCTGGAAGCTAATGCTTTCCCGGCGGCGCTCATGGGTAACCTTCACCTGAGTGGGATCCTCTACAAGCGACCGGGCAATATAGGTTATTAGATCTATCAAAGTATTCCTCCGCAATAACATAAGAGGGAATTAAACCTGCTATATCAGGTTAATCCTTGATCAGTTTGGTTATATCTGATTTAAGGATTCCACCGTCTTTTCCAGTGCCTTTGACAGTAGAAAGGTCAATTCCTGCATCTTCTGCCAATTTTCTGGCAGCGTTCGTGATCTTTACTTCTACGGCTTCTTCAACTTCAGCCTGGGGTTCTTCTTCGGCTACTTCTTCTACTGGAGCTTCTTCCTCTACAGCTTCTTCAACTTCAGCTTGGGATTCTTCTTCGGAAACTTCTTCTACCGGAGCTTCTTCCTCTACTGCTTCTTCAACTTCGGCCTGGGGCTCTTCTTCGGATACTTCTTCCGCTTCAGTATCTGGAACTGTTTCCACTTCAGGGGCTTCAGCCTCTGCTTCAACGGCTTCTGCCTCAGATTCCAGCGCTGCCGGTTCCTCTGCCTCTTCAACTTCCGTTTCAATGGCTGCTTCTACAACAGGTTCTTCTTTCTTCTTTGGCGGTGATTTTTTCACAAGGTCATCCCTGCGAGTGCGGGGATCCACTTTGCGGTCCGCTTCAACCTGTTTTCCTTCAGCAACCAGAGCTTCGAGGTCTTCACCATCTTTATATCGTTGATAGCGCTCCATCAATCCGACAACCCGGAAAACCTGCAAGACTGCATTAGAAGGCTGAGCGCCAACGCTCAACCAGTGATACACTCGATCTTCTTTTATCCGAATAGTCGCGGGTTCAGTCCGCGGATTGTAATCACCCAGTATCTCAATAAATCTACCGTCACGGGGGCTTTCTTTATCTGCAGCCACAATACGATGGGTGGGCTGTCCTTTCCCTCCGGCACGGCGTAAACGAATTCGAACCATAACTTGTACTCCTTAATCTTTATTACTTCTTCTATCCACTGCAGCGATTCCACAGCGGAGACTATTATACACCATAACTCTCAATGTTAAGAAAATCGTGGCAGGTTTCCCAATCCTGATTTTTTTAACTTTTTAAATAACTTTTGAGTATCTCTATACTGCTTTACAAGTTGATTTACATCATAAACTTGGGTACCAGAACCTGCCGCAATCCGTTTTCGGCGGCTGGCATTAAGTATTTTGGGTTTCTGCCTTTCCGCCGGTGTCATGGATTGAATGATGGCCTGGCTTGATCGCATTCGCTTTTCAGCTTCCTGCGGATCAACTGATTGGGACATTTTACCAAATTCTCCCGGTAACATGCCCATTAATTTTCCGATTGGTCCCATTTTCATAACTTGGGATAATTGTTTATAAAAGTCTTCCAGGGAAAATTCCCCTGATAATAAACGTTTAGTTTGCTCTTGGGCGGTTTCTTCATCGATTGTTTCCTCAGCCCTTTCTATCAAACCAATCACATCGCCCATACCCAGGATCCTGGATGCTAACCTGGAGGGGTCATAAATCTCAAGAGCGTCAAGGGTTTCGCCAGTTCCCAGGAATTTAATGGGGACACCAGTCACAGATCGAATGGAAATTGCCGCGCCACCCCGGGCATCTCCATCCATCTTGCTCATAATCAGGCCGCTAAGTGGTGTGGCCTTGATAAATCCTTCAGCAACATTTACTGATTCCTGCCCGATCATCGCATCCACGACCAGCAAAATCTCATCCGGGCTGCAAGCTTTCTGAACTGACTCCAGCTCTTCCATTAAATCCTGGTCGATTTGAGATCTACCTGCTGTGTCGAGAATTACAACTGTACTCCCTGAAAGCTGAGCCTGCCTTAAGGCTTCTTTTGCCAATTGGGCAGGGTTAAGGGTTGAATCGGAGAAGACAGGAATTGATAATTGATCACCCAAGCTTTTTAATTGATCCACGGCAGCCGGGCGGTAAGGATCAGCCGCAATTAACAGAACCTTTTCCCCCCCTTTCTTTAACAACCGTCCAATCTTTCCCGCTGCAGTCGTTTTTCCAGATCCCTGCAGGCCTGCCAGCATGATGACTAGCGGTCCATCTTTAGATCTCTTGAGGGGTTCGGGTTTTCCCAGGGTCTTTATCAACTCATCGTGGACAATCTTTACGACCTGCTGCCCCGGATTGAGAGCCTTGGAAACTTCCTGACCAATAGCGCGTTCATTAACACGTGCAACAAAATCACGCACTACACCGTATTGGACATCTGCTTCAAGCAGCGCCAGCCGGATTTCCCGCATAGCGGTTTCTACATCTTTCGCAGAGAGTTTTCCTCTCCTCTTTAAGGAATGAAAAATCTCGTCCAGGCGTTTTGTCAATTGATCAAACATAAAGATCCAGTCCAGCAACTCACATAAAAACAGCGGATGACAGGTATCTCAATGGAGCCATCCGCGAAAAAAACATTTTAGCGTGCGGGAGGAGATCAGTCAAGGGATGAGGGACCAAACTGCATTGCCTCCCTTACTCAGCTATGGTAAAATTTTCCCGCTCGGAGAACCTTTAATCGGGAGGGATGGCCGAGTGGACGAAGGCGGCTGTCTTGAAAACAGCTGTGGGTGTTAAAGCCCACCGGGGGTTCGAATCCCTCTCCCTCCGCTTTACAAGAATCTCCCGGGGAGGTGCCAGAGTGGCTGATTGGGGCCGCCTGCTAAGCGGTTGTCGGGAATAAAGCTCGACCGTGGGTTCGAATCCCACCCTCCCCGCCATGTTTGATTGCCCTCGTAGCTCAGTGGATAGAGCACTTGCTTGCGGAGTAAGGGGTCGCGTGTTCGAATCACGCCGAGGGTGCCTGAATTGATGAGCGGATTTGTCCGCTTTTTTTGTTAAGGGAATCAACCTAGAATGACTGAATTGCAAATCTTATTAACCAACGACGATGGAATCAAATCGCCTGGCCTGTGGGCTGCCGCTGAAGCCCTGGACGAATTGGGTTTTGTGACCGTAGTTGCTCCCAGAGAACAATCCTCGGGAACCGGACGCAGCATGCCGAACATTTATGATGGCCAGGTAAATCAGCAAACACTTATAGTTAACAACAAAGAGTGGACTGTGCATGCAGTGGGAGGGACCCCTGCAATGGCTGTCCTTTACGGTTGTATCAAGCTGATCCCCCAGAAACCAGATCTGGTCGTTTCCGGGATAAATTATGGCCTCAATGTTGGCAGCGGAGTGACAATTTCTGGCACTGTCGGTGCTGCTCTAGAAGGCGCATCCGCCGGGATCCCTGCTCTGGCAATCTCTTTGGAAACCGAAAAAAAAGATCACACTTCTTACTCCAAGGAGATTGATTTCAGTACGGCCGGATATTTCACAAGATACTTCTCGCAAAAACTGCTTTCAAAAGAAATGCCCCCGGATGTGCACCTTCTAAAAGTGGAAATTCCAGCTCTCGCAAACCCGAATACCCCCTGGCACACTACCAGGCTTTCGATGAAACGCTTTTATGAGCCCACTCCACCGGAAAAAAACCCCGATTCAAATTATAAAGAAATCGGATATGACATCTCACCTGATTGGGATCAAAGCCCCCCCGGGACAGATTCTCATGCTGTTGTAAATAAAAAAGAAATCTCAGTCACACCGCTCAGCCTGGACCTAACATCCCGGGTTGATTTATCTGAATTGGAAAAATTTCTTGCGCGGGACTGATCTGTTTATTCCCCCGCTATTCCCTGAAATAGCATCTAACAAACAGGTTAGTCAGGAGTAATCCCCGATTTCGTCCAACCATCCTTCAAAAAACTGGACCATGAGCTCATGTCTTTTAGCAGCCAGTGATCGCCCGGTTACGGTAAACATCCTGTCTTTGATATGTCTGAGTTTAAAGAGATATTCATGGGCAACTGTCTGAGACTCTCCCGGGGCTAATTCTCCTGTTGAGAGATAATGATCAGATGGAGGTGCATATACATCCATACCTGCCCGGACTGCATAAGCAACCGCCCTGGCAACCCCTACAGCGCCGATCGCATCAATTTTATCTGCATCAAACAGAACTTGAGCCTCGAGAGTTAAAGGTTTCTCGGAATCATCCCGGAAACGATGTGCCCGGATACAATGTACTACCGCGCTAATCGCCTCATCTTCCCAGCCTTCCTTTTTCAGGGTTTCTTCTGCAAATCTGGCTGCAGCTAAATGGTGATCTTCCCTGATATCCACATCTCCTTCAACATCGTGCAGCAGGGCAGCTGCCCTGAGAATAGTCAGGTCGGCATTTTCTTGTTTGCCAATCCGTTCGCATAATCGGTAAACCCGCATAATGTGAGAAAAACCGTGAACAGCATCGTCAGCCTGGTAATAATCCCGGGCTTCTTCAATTGTCGGCATACTTCAATCTCCC
>JAZFRV010000287.1:0-5247 GCA_036445875.1 Anaerolineales bacterium | reverse complement strand
TAGAGTTGGGCAGCATTAACCTGGTGGATGGAAACAAATTTATTCTCACCTCGGATGATGTCGAAGGATCAGAAGAGATCATCTCCATAAATTATCCCGATCTCGCCTTAAGCGCAAAAGTTGGCAGTCTGATTTTACTGGATGATGGGAAGCTTGAGCTACTGGTAAAAGAGATCAAGGGCAGTCAGGTTATAACAGAGATTATCCAGGGGGGTATGCTGAAACCCCGCAAAGGGGTTAATTTACCGGGCGCCGATTTAACCATCCGTGCCCTAACCGAAAAAGACCTGGCAGATCTCAAGTTTGGAATGGCACATGATATTGATGTGCTGGCGCTTTCATTTGTGCGCTCCGCGGAGGATATTAACCGGCTTCGGCAGGAAATTATAAACATTAACCCGGATCAAAAAAATCTTCCAATCATCGCTAAATTGGAACATCCTGACGCCATTAAGAATCTTCATGAAATCATCCATGCAGCAGACGGAGTAATGGTCGCCCGGGGAGATCTGGGGATCGAAATGCCGCCTGAATCTGTCCCTATCGAACAAAAGCGGATCATCTCAATGGCCAATAAACATCTCAGTTTTGTGATCACAGCAACCCAGATGCTGGAGTCCATGGTAAATAATCCCCGACCTACCCGGGCAGAAGCTTCCGATGTCGCCAATGCTGTTCTGGATGGCAGCGATGCGGTTATGCTTTCCGGGGAAACTGCCATTGGTAAATTCCCTGTAAAAACCGTTCAGATGATGGTATCAATTATCGAGCAGAGCGAAAATCATATGGAAGAATGGGGTCAATCCTATTTCGACCCGACTGAGGATGCTGTTCACGATAATGCAGTCTCCATTACCCGGGCAGCCAGAGAGTTGGCTCACGACCG
Source organism: Anaerolineales bacterium (assembly GCA_036445875.1). Classification (GTDB taxonomy): domain Bacteria; phylum Chloroflexota; class Anaerolineae; order Anaerolineales; family UBA11858; genus B10-G9. The sequence goes on along the minus strand of JAZFRV010000287.1, from coordinate 4,361 downwards.
CTCTGTCGCTGCTATAGCTGTTTTTACCAGGAGCGGCAGGACTGGGCGCTTAATGTCCAAAGCCCGACCGTGTGTACCCATCCTGGCATTTACCCCTGTGGAAAAGACTTACCACTACCTATCCATGTTATGGGGCACAACTCCCTGCCTCATCCCGCAGGCAGAAACCATCGAAGAGATGCTCGGGCATCTTGATACAGCAGTTATTGAAGGAACTCCAGTTAAAGCAGGTCAGGAAATTGCATTAATCGCAGGATATCCTATCCACACCATGGTTCCCCCTAACCTGGCACTCTTGCATACCGTTAAATCAAAATAATTGTTTTATTAAACAAACGATTTCTCACTTCCTCTCTCTACAGCAGAGGAGCTCTTCACCACCCCCCGGGGTAAAAAATGAACAAACAGCCTTTTATCCGTGGTGAACAAAAATCTGCACCTGTTCCCCTGGAAGAGTTTCTTCCAGCCTATCGCTCAGGAGTAGTCAGCACCTGGTTGAATAACCGGGCTGTTCCCCCGAAACTGGTGCTCTCTCCATTTGGGGATTCTCCCCAGGAAGCCCTGGAAGCCGCAGCAGCCGGCTACCGCGTGATCGTGCCCATTCATAATCCCATCAGCAGGTTCCTGCTTCAGCGCCTCGCTCAACCCATTTCCCGGGATGAACTCAACTCTGCCCTGGTCCAACTGGCATCCAGTTTCAAGGGAAAAGAGCGCTTAAAACCATTCGTCTTATCCCTTTACGAAACGGAATGCCCTCATTGCGGCAAAATAGTCTCTGCCAGGTCATTTACCTGGTCGCGGTCAAGAGGAGAGCCAATTCAGAAATCCTGCCTTTGTTCTGATTGCGGGGAACCATCAGATACTCCTGTATCCCAGGATGACATTCAAAAAGCTCTTTCATATCAGGAGAACAGCCCCTCCCATGCCCGGGCACTCACCCGGGTCGCGCCCCCCAACGACCCGATCCGGTTCCAGGCTGAAGGGGCTTTGAGAACTTATCCACCCCGGACCGTATATGCTCTTTTTACTATATTGAATAAATTCACCGGGTTTGATCTAACAGCCAAGGAACGGATTAACCTAGAAATGCTCCTGCTGCATGCTTTTTACCGGAGCAGCAGTTTAAGCCCCTCTTCTGACCAAGCTGTCAGCAGCACCGAGGAGGAAAAATTCTACCGGGAAGAAAATGTCTGGTTCGCCCTGGAAGAAGCAATAGAGACCTGGGGAAATAGTCAGGAATCAGTTCCTGTAACTATCTGGCCGGAATTGCCTCCAGAGTCTGGTGGTATATCAATTTATCCCGGCCGGGTGAAGGAACTCCTTCCCCGTCTAAGAGGATTAAAAATTGATGCCGCCCTGTTGGTATTCCCAAAACCAAATTTATCTTTTTGGGCTCTAAGTGCGCTTTGGACGGGTTGGCTGTGGGGGCAGGAAGCCGCAGCTCCTTTGAGAAATATTCTCAGTTTACAGGATCTTGATTGGGTCTGGCTCACCCGGGCTTTAAGAACCACTTTATCAGAACTAAAAGAGATTCTCATTCCAAATATTCAATGTTTTGGACTGCTTCCAGATCTTGAATTAAACTATTTAATCTCAGTTGGCATAGCGGCAATTACAGCTGGATTTGACATTATAGATATAGCTCCGGACCCGGACCTTAAACAAGCCCAGATTATCCTATCAACTAGGGGGCAATCACCCAGGGATCCAACCCTTAATTCAATCAAGGAAATCATTCGATCTGCGGGCTTAGAATTTCTACAAACCTCAGGAGAACCAAAACACTCCTTATACCTTTACAGCGCCGGTGTGATTTCGATCGCAACCGAGAATCCTCTTCAGCAGATCGAGGATATAAACCTGGATGATATTTACAAATCATTGGTTAAAGACTTTGAGGAATCTATCGCCTACCGTCAGGGTTTTCTACATTTTTCACAATCAGAAACCTGGTGGCACCAGGAATTGAATCTCTCTCCCGCCCCACTCTCTGATCAAGTAGAAATGACTCTGGTAAATTACCTGGCGAAATCCAATTCTTCCTCATCAGAAACAGGGATTTTTGGATTTCTATATCAAAAATTCCCCGGAATAGAAACACCTCGCCAGGGATTGATTGAGGTCTGCTTAAGATCTTATGCCGAAAGAACTAAAGGAGCTAAAGCAGACTGGATTCTCAAATCCAGCGATCAACCAGCAAACCGCAGGCAAGACATAACAGAGATGGAAGGAATTCTCACCCGCCTGGGTGATCAATTAGGTTATGAAATAAAGATTGGTGAACCCGTGGGGAATATCATTAATCTGCTCTGGATTGAAAATGACCATCCCGCCTATAGATTTTATATCTCAGCTTCAGGAATCTTAAACAAAGTTCTGACTGGATCGCACACCCCCACAATTAACCCCTGGCTAATCCTGCCTGGCAGCAGGGCAGAATTAATTCATTATAAAATGAGGAATAATAAACCCCTGGCGGATCTGATTCAAACCTCTTGGGGGTTAACCAAATACCGGCATATCCGGCGAATGGCGGATGAAGGCGGATTGACAAGAGAAAATCTCCAGGGTCGTTTAGCGCTGGATCCCTTTACTTCTGATGCACCTCAACTCCCGTTGATCTAGCTGGCGCACATAATATCTAGGGCGGTGGGTTTGTTGGGGTTAGGGATGGGGTATGAGTAGGCGTTGGTGTGTCTGTTGAGGTTGGAGTTGCGGTACTCGTATCCATGGGAGTCTCGCTGGCCGTTGGTGTAACAGTTGGCGTAGGTGACAAAGTGCTAGTCGGAGTAGGAGATACTGTGGGTGTGGGCGTTGGAGTTGGCAGCTGATTATCTATCAATATTTGTTTCTCTGCAAAACCATCTTTTGTACTGGTCATATACAACCGCAATGTGTACAAACCGGTTGGTAATTCACTGATATCCCAGGAATAAATTTCAGACATATCTTTAATCGGGTTATCGATTATAAAAATCGTTTCCCACTGAACGGGATCTCTTCCCTGGCCATACTCTAAACGGGCTTCATCAAATGAGCCGGTTGCATCCACTTTGCCAAATATTTTAAGAGGACTTGAACTCACAACATCATTTTGCCTGGGGGAGGAAAACTCTAGAATAGGGCGGGGATCGTTCGCATCACAGACATTGTCCTTACTAATGACAAAAGGATCCCTCGTTAATCCCATGCTCTTTGACCAATCATTACCCTCTTTTTTTGTGACCCACATGATCGCCCAGGGATCATCCAGATGAATACCAAGTTTTTCCTCGCTGTACCCTGAGCATTCCAGGGAAGCTAGCTTTTTGGTCCAGGTATCCACCTGTACTTCTTCCCACAAATCTTGGTCGACAGGCAATGGTGGTTGATCGGCAGCAAAATATTCACTGCGCTGACTGGGGCAATACTTAGAAGGTTCTGTACCAGATACAGAACATATGACCCGTTCAATAATTCCTGCCGGTTTGGAAAAATCGGATGGATTCCCCCCGGTTAACTGCTGGATACCTTCTTCCATTACTTTAGCCCAGATTGGCGCAGCTCCGGTCAACCCGCTTGTATCTTGCATGGGAGTATAGTCTGCATTGCCAACCCATACTCCAACAGCCAGATCAGGAGTATAGCCTAAGGTCCAGTTGTCTCGAAAATCATTTGTTGTGCCGGTTTTTGCAGCAACCTTAAACGGCAGGTTAATCACCGGACTTGTTCCAAATCCGGGGATCCTGGCTTGATAATCAGATAAGATTGATGATAAAAGGAAAGCATGTTCTGACCTGATTACCTGTTCGCCTGCCGGCTGTTGGTATTCATAAACCAGGTTGCCCTCAAAATCTTGAATTTTTGTGATTGCGACCGTTGGGACTTGTCTACCGCCATTGGCAAAAGTTGCATAAGCCCCTGTTAAATCCAATAAGGTAACCTCACCACCACCCAGAGTCAAAGATAGGCCATAATCATTCCTGGTAAATGTTGTTATGCCTAATCTCTGGGCAAATGGAATTAAACCTTCTTTTTGGGGTGTTTCCGGATCATCATAGATCCCAATATAATTTAAAGTTTTCACTGCCGGAACATTATAGGAATTTGCGAGTGCAGTTCGCAGAGTTACAGGGCCGTGATACTTTTCATCATAGTTTACAGGAATATAGGGGTCCCGGGGATCGTTCGGGTCCCCTGAAGGTGGAAATTCTGAACGCACATCCCAGATCAAGGTAGCAGGAGTCCACCCTTTTTCAAATGCTGCCAGATAGGTTAAGGGTTTGATGGATGAGCCTGGCTGCCTCGGGCTGATCGACATATTGATTTCACCCTGGATATCCTTATTATCAAAATCTGCAGACCCCACCATGGCAAGGATC
>JAZFRV010000286.1:0-3755 GCA_036445875.1 Anaerolineales bacterium | reverse complement strand
GCCCATGGTTAATATCGCTCCCAATATAGTGCCAACACATGGTGTCCATCCAGCTGCGAAAAAAACACCCATCATCCCTGAAGCGGCGTAGCCTTTGCGGGTCTGGTTATTTGACCAATCGGGCCGGAGGTCATAATCGAAAAAGGGAATTCTAAGAATTCCCAAAGTGTGAAGACCAAAAGCAATTACTACACTTCCACCGATCTTGCTGAGCAGTGAGCGGTATTCGCCAAAAAGTCCTCCAAGAAGTGTCGCGCTTCCCCCCCAACCGATAATAAATACCAACGAAAAACCTAACACGAATGTCGCAGCATGAGAAAATATTCGCCAGCGAGTATTTTCATTTGCTGAAGAATCCATCTTCATGTTGTTGCTTTCAACCAGGTTGGATTCCATAAGGATAAACTTCCTTGATAAGTCTGTTTTCTTGAACGTAATAAATCATTGCTCTTACTAAGTTAATCATTTCCTATTGGATAACCCATAGTGATTGTTTCTTACACCAAAAGATATGCGGGACGCGACTAAGATCAAATGATTCTGATTCTTTGTTATGGGACATACCGATTACCATCTAGGCCTGGTTTTTTATGTATGTCACCTGGCAAAACATTTTAAAGCATAACAATTGGAAAATCTGGTTATCAGCATCCAAGCAAACCAAGCTGGCGCTTGATTAAGAGGAAGCTGAATCTGTCAAATTCATTTCGCGAAAAATATTTATCAGTTCTGAAGTTTCTAATTTTTCTGGCTGGGATACCAGGCTAAAATGAGTCCGCCCATCCTGGCTGTGGGCTACAACAGTCTCAGGTCCTTTTTTGCCGCCGTATATCAATAAAACCATAATCTGGCAATCACATAATGCAGTGCCATGATGAGGGCAGCTGCACTTAATATCCGCTTTTTGACCAATCTTGAGATCGAAGGAGCGTTCCACCTGCAGCCCATGTTCGGATAACAGCTCAATAACCATAGCGAGGGAAGTTTCACTGTTTTCAGAAATTGTCACAATGTTTTTCATATCCAATACCACCACCAGAAGTATATAGATATCGAACCCTTTTTTACAGCGCGCTTATACCCATTCCAGGGTAGGCAATTTTGCCTAAATAGGGTAAGCGAATTTGCTTATGCAAATACTCAACTATTTCGCTAAACTTTGTACATTGCTTAACGAAAATATTAATTTGAGGATTACTAATGAAAAAATTACCTGTTATCTTGATCCTTGTGTTTTTTTTGACCGGTATTGTGATCTCAGGATGCAGCTCAAATACCGCCAGCCGGAACTTCCGGCTGGCGCCTGCTGACAATCTCCCAGAGGAGGTTCTAGGTGCACCAAAAACAGTTCAACAATCCTATCAATTTGCGATTGAGAATCCCCAGATATTAAAGGAAATACCCTGTTATTGTGGGTGCGGTTCGATGGGCCACACATCCAATTATGCCTGTTACATCAAAGATGACAATTCCAGTGATGATTTGGTCTTCGATGGCCATGCCCTGGGATGTTCAATATGTGTGGATATCACTCAGGACACAATGGATATGTTGGATCAGGGGATGTCCCTCTCCGAAATCCAGGTTGAAATCGATTCAATTTACAGCGCCTTTGGTCCTTCTAACAAACCCTGATAATGATTAGTACTCAGGATCAAGGTCTATTCAATATTTTTCTTGGAATGTCTGATCTCGGTAATCTTTTTGGTTATGAATCTTAAAAAACTTATCTTTTATGTTGTGATCATTATCGGCACACTGATAATTGCCTTCCTTCCCCTGCAAAACACCCAAGGAGTTAAACAGGATAAGGTTTTTGAAATTAAGGCTTCTCAATTTCAATTTACCCCGGGAACAATCCAGGTAATGCCTGGAGATCAAATTACCCTATCTTTAACATCGCTAGATGTTCCCCACGGGATCTATTTGGATGGGTACAACCTAAAATTAGAGGCGGACCCCGGCCAAACTAACTACCTAACTTTCAAAGCCGACCGCGAAGGTGTTTTCCGATTTCGATGTTCTGTCAGCTGTGGATCCCTGCATCCTTTCATGATCGGAAAATTACAGGTTGGCAGCAATCTTTTATTCTTGCGTGGCGCAGGTATATCTCTCCTGGTGGTCCTGGCGGTGCTTGGCAGGAGCAGATTGTGAAAAACCGGGATATATTGCGGATTCCATTCCTGAAATGGGGAGTTACTTCCCGCTGGCCACAACTACTTGTTCGGAGTGCCGCCCTGGGTGTCTTCATTATCGTGATCATCTCCGGTATAGCTGGAACCCCGGTTGGCAACCGCAATCTAAGCATCGTTTTAATATGGATAGCCTGGTGGGCAGCGCTGATACTGGTATTAGTTCCAATCCTGGGAAGAACCTGGTGCAGTATTTGTCCTCTACCACTCCCAGGTGAATGGTTACAGCAAGGAACTGTTTTAGGACCTCAGTCCGGCACAAAAGGGTTTGGTAAAGGTTGGCGATGGCCAAAAAAATTCCGTAATATCTGGCTCCAGAATGGCTCCTTTACGTTGATGGCCCTGTTTAGTGCTGTAATTCTGACCAAGCCGGCTGTCACTGCCTGGTTATTGTTAAGTTTGATTATTGCTGCCATCATCACCAGCTTACTCTTTGAACGGCGGGCATTCTGCCGATATCTATGTCCTGTTGGAGGATTTATCGGCTTATATTCATTGATATCTCCAGTCGAACTCAGGATTCTGGATGAAAATGTCTGTAAAAATCACCAGATCAAAACCTGCTACACTGGTAATGAGAATGGGTACGGCTGCCCCTGGAATGTTTATCCCGGAGCAATGAAACTAAATACCAACTGCGGGGCTTGTTTTGAGTGTTTGCGAACCTGCCCTCACGATAATATCGCAATCAATATCCGGGAGTGGGGACAGGATCTCATCCAACCGGGTGCCATTAAACTTGACGAAGCATTTAAAGCCATTCTGATGCTTGGAAGTGCAGTTGTTTATTCAGCTATTATGCTCGGTCCCTGGGGAGAATTAAAAACCGCGGCATTTTCGATTGGAACTCTGAATTGGTGGTTATTTGCGGCAGGGTTTTTGCTGATGAATTTTATATTGCTTCCCGGACTTTTTTATGGCGCGGTCCGTTTATCACAACCCAGATCTGCCTCCCGAACCACTACAAAACTTGCCTTTAATTCTTATTCGGCTGCGCTAGTACCCCTAGGTCTGGGCGCCTGGGCTGCCTTCAGTGTGTCCTTTGCCTTCACCAATGGCTCCTACATCTGGGGTGTATTATCTGATCCTTTGGGTTGGGGATGGAATTTAGTGGGAACAGCTAGTTACAGCTGGACACCCTATCTGAGTAGCTTCACTCCCAAGCTCGAAGCCGCAGTCTTAATCGTTGGATTATTGGGTTCAAGTCAAATTGTTACAAAGCTCACCCGGGATGAGGCCATGAAAATTACTGTCTGGCCGCTGCTGGTTTTTTTCCTGGGGATCACATTGGGTCTATTATGGCTGATCGTCGGATAAATAAAGAAGGGTTCGCCCGCGTTCTAATAGGGATGATAATTCTGGGAATTCCTCTCGGAGTTTTCCAGTGGGGTAAAAATACCCTGATGCCTGGGTTACTGGTACGCGCGTCTGTTCCTGAAGATGGCGGCTGGATGCCCGGAACGATTTATGCGGAAACGGGAAAACCTCTCCCATTACAGTTTACCTCTGAGGATGTTGTCCATGGATTTGCCATCGGTCAGCTAAACCAGTCTGAAATCGAAA
>JAZFRV010000285.1:0-2995 GCA_036445875.1 Anaerolineales bacterium | reverse complement strand
CAGCATCTTTACGGGGGACCTGCCTGCGTAGTAGATTTTGGTACCGGAACAACTTTTGATGCTATTTCCAAAGAGGGAGATTACCTGGGAGGTGCGATTGCACCTGGAATTGGCATCGCTGCAGAAGCCTTATTCCAGAGAGCAGCCAAGCTTCCACGAGTAGATTTGAATACACCTCCCTCCGTGATAGGGCAAAATACACCTCATTCTATGCAATCAGGCCTGATATTTGGATATGTTGGTCTGGTTGAGGGTATGGTTAAACGTTTCCGGGCTGAATTAGGTCCCAAGATGAAAGTAATCGCCACTGGAGGTTTAACAGAGATTATTGCCCGGGAAACCAAGGTGATTGAGATAGTTGCCCCCTGGTTGACCCTTGATGGATTACGAATAATCTGGGAAATGAACCAATAAAATCGAGTTTAGGAACAGAGTAATTGCCTGGATATTGTCTGCTGAGAAATACTTTGAGATCTATACAAAGGAAATTCCAATGAAGGTATTTGAAGGAAAAAGAATTGTACTTGGAGTAACTGGATCGATTGCAGTTTACAAGATCGTGGATCTAGCTTCAAAATTATCCCAATCAGGTTCCCTGGTAGATGTTGTCTTGACAGACTCTGCCGCAAAACTGGTGTCCCCCTTGACTTTCTCATCGGTGACCGGACGCCGGGCTTACGTTGACCAGGATTTATGGCAGATTGATGATCATGTCTTGCATATCGAGTTGGGAGAAAAAAACCAGGTATTTTTGATTGCTCCGGCAACTGCAAATACAATCGCAAAACTTGCCCATGGCCTGGCAGACAATCTCCTTACAGTGAGTGCCCTGGCTTCCCGGACAGACCCCCTGGTGGCACCAGCAATGGATGGGGGCATGTACTCCCATCCCGCGACCCAGGAAAACCTACAAATTCTGGAAAAACGTGGTATACAACTGCTTGGTCCTGCTGAGGGTCATTTGGCATCAGGAATGTCCGGGAAGGGTAGAATGTTGGAACCGGAGCAGCTTCTGGGATATTTGCGGATATTTTTAGGTTCCCAGGGGATTCTAAAAGGAAAAAAAGTGGTTGTAACAGCGGGTGGTACCCAGGAACCGATTGACCCGGTCAGAGTACTATCGAATATATCTTCAGGAAAACAGGGATACGCTCTTGCTCAAGCAGCTCTGGATCAGGGCGGTGAGGTTGTATTGATCTCTACCCCGGTTTGTTTAGACTCACCAGTAGGAGCTTCGATCGTGGACGTTACAACTGCTGATCAGATGTCTGAGGCAGTGTTGAAGGAAACAAAAGATGCTGATTTATTGATCATGGCTGCAGCCGTGGCGGATTATAAACCAGCCCAGGAATCAAGCCAGAAGATTAAGAAGGACAAGGGTGGTTTATCAGTAATTAATCTGAAAACGACCCCGGATATTCTGGGTGAAATCGCCCGGAGAAAAAACACTTCAGGGTTCAATCTAAAGGTGGTAATTGGTTTCGCTGCGGAAACGGAAAAACTTCAGGAAAACGCGATGGCCAAACTGGAAAATAAGAAATTGGATTTGATTGTTGCCAATGATGTCAGCCGGAAAGATTCGGGTTTTGGAAATGATCAGAATCAGGTAACTTTAATTTGGAAAGACGGCCGTATCCAGGAACTTCCCGTAATGGAAAAAACGGAAGTATCTGATATTATTGTTGAGGAAGCAGCCAAATTATTTAAATCTGCCTGAGATTAGATATTCTTCTACTCCAAAATATTAGTTTCCAAGACAGGGATGATTGGTTATGAACCAGGATGTTTACAAAAAACTAGCACAGAAATTGGATGATTTGCCCAATCGTTTTCCGGCAACCGAAAGTGGAGTAGAACTGCGGTTGCTGGAAAAAATATTTTCGGCAAAAGAAGCAGCTTTGGGTGCTGAGATGTTTTTTGAAAAAGAACCAGCTTCTGTGATTGCTGCCAGGGCTAATCTCCCAGAAAAAGAAGCCCGGAAAACATTAAAGAATATGGTCAGGAAGAAGGTAATTCTTTTTTCAAAAGGTGATGCCGAACTAATCTTTGGATTGATGCCCTTTGTTGTCGGTTTTTATGAGGAACTTCTTCCCCGTCTAGATCAGGAGATGGCAGAACTTTTTGAACAATATTTCCAGGAATCCAGGGGAGAAATTACCGGGAAAGGATTATCAGTTCACCGGGTGATTCCAGTTGAAGAGTCGATTGATTTTGAAATGGAAATATATCCCTATGAAATGGCATCAGAATTGTTGGAAAATGCGAAGTCTTGGGCCGTCCGAGACTGCATCTGCCGATTGCAAAAACAGTTAATCGGTGATCCTTGTGATCATCCCCTGGAAAGCTGCCTGGTATACGCACCAATTGAGGGGGCTTTTGATAGCAGCGGGGTAGATAGGGCAATCACAAAAGAAGAAGCTCTAAAAATATTATCTGAAACAGAAGAAGCTGGCCTGGTTCATACCACAGGCAATTACCAAAGAGCGAGTAATTATATCTGCAACTGTTGTACCTGCAGCTGCGGGATATTAAGGGGTGTGGCAGAATTTAACAGACCCTCCGCAATCACAAAATCAGATTTTCTGGTCGTAATTGATGAAGATTTATGTGTTTCTTGTGGAGATTGTATCGAACGCTGTCAATTTGATGCGCTTAGCCTGGGAGATATTGTTTGTGAGGTTGAGACTGGAAAATGTGTCGGTTGTGGATTATGTGTGTCTGTTTGCCCGGATGATGCCATGTTCTTAATCCGCCGCCCGGAAGGCGAACTGCTTCCACCACCCGAAAATATTAAAACCTGGGGAGAAGTTCGTTTCGATATGTAAAAACCTTGTTGATCCGGGGGATTCAAAAATGATATTCCGGATTTCGTAATTTCCTGTTTTGGAAAATTGCGAGATCCTTTTCTTTTATCCAAAATTTCCTGAATTGAAATCAGGGTCTGGTTTACTACAAGGACCTCCAATGGTAGAATTGGCGAGGTTTTCTTTTAGTG
>JAZFRV010000284.1:0-4115 GCA_036445875.1 Anaerolineales bacterium | reverse complement strand
CAGAAAGACTTCTTCACCAAGCTGCTGCAAGCCGCCATTGAAGAAGCCCAAGCCGGCCTGGCTGAGGGCGGCATCCCCATCGGTTCGGCCGTTTGGTACCGGAAAAAGTCGCGGAAAAGTATGGGTGGGAATTGTTCAATGCTCCCATCATTTTGGAAGGTGGAGGTATTGAAGTGAATGGTAAGGGGACATTGATCGCGACAAAGAGTTCGATTATCAACCCCAATCGCAACCCAGGAGTGGGTAAGGATGAGGTTGAAAATGCGATCAGGGATTATCTGGGCATGGAACAGATCATCTGGTTATCTGGGGCCTCAAGAGAATTCTGTGACGCAGTGGGTAGCGATACAGATATGCATGTGGATGGGTGTGCCCGCTTTGTTGATGAAACTACAGTAATGTATCTTTGGACTGATGATGAAACAAATCTTTACTATCCTCACTTGAAGAAACATCGAGAAGAACTGGAAAATGCTTCAGCAGAGAGTGGAAAAAAATTAACGCTGGTTCCTCTACCAAAACCTAAAAACCAGATGTTTTCGACATTGATTGGCAAAACCAGGCCTCCCTTTGAGAATATATCCTCCCTGACCACATATGCCAATTTTTACATTGCAAATGGCGTTGTTTTGGTGCCAGTTTATGGGGATGTGATGGATTCCACTGCCAAACGCATTATTGCTGAACATTTCCCTGGCCGGGATATTATCGGTATCCCAGCCTGGGCTACGGCAGAGCGTGGTGGCATGATGCATTGTGTGACCCAACAACAACCTCTTGCAAGCAAAGAATAATAGGGAGCCTGTTATGGAAAGAATAGTAAATCTTGGGTTGATCCAAATGTCATGTCAGGAGGATATTGAAGCTAACATTAAAAAGACAATCGGCAATATAAAAAAGGCAGCCGGGAGTGGCGCTCAAATCATTTGCACTCAGGAGCTGTTCAAATCACCCTATTTTTGCCAGATTGAAGATCACGCAAATTTTGATTTGGCGGAAGAGATCAATGAGAACAATCCAACCATCCAGGAGCTGAGTGCTCTTGCTTCTAAGTTAGAAATCGTTTTGATCGCCAGCCTGTTCGAAAAGCGAGCCCCTGGTATTTATCACAATACAGCTGTTGTATTCGATGCTGATGGCAGTTATCTGGGCAAATACCGCAAAATGCATATCCCTGATGACCCCCATTATTATGAAAAGTACTACTTTACTCCGGGAGACCTGGGATACAAGGTATTCGACACAAAATTTGGGAGGATCGGGGTTTTGATTTGCTGGGATCAATGGTTCCCCGAGGCTGCCAGGTTGTTAGGTCTCCAGGGGGTTGAGATCATCTTCATTCCGACCGCAATTGGTTTTTCACGTTCGGCTGAAGGAAATACATATGACAGCGCCTGGAAGACCGTTCAACAGGGACACGCGGTTGCCAATGCCTGCTTTTTAGCTGCGGTCAACCGGGTTGGTTTTGAACTTGATCCATCTAGCTCAAATGATCAAAATCAATCCAGCGGGGTTGGTCCGAAAGGAGAACAGGGCATCAACTTCTGGGGGCAGAGTTTTGTCACCGATCCTGATGGGATGATCGTTAACGAAGCATCAAAAGATCAGGAAGAGATCCTGATCTGTCCTGTGGACCTGGACCAAGTGGAAGAAACCAAAAATTTATCCTCCTTTCCTTATCGGGACCGGCGAGTCGATAGTTATCAAGATTTAATAAAGTTGTATTCAGACTGAAATTTGATCTAAAAATCAAAGGAATGAATTATGTCAACCTCTACACCCCCAATCGAACCCCTGGTTCCTTCATATCAGATCCGCATTCTGACAGATAAAAAACTGGAACAGTTCAGATCAGGCACTCTTGAGATCCTGGAAAAAACCGGATTTAAATGTCCTTCGGAAAGGGCATTAAAGATCTATGCTGCAAACGGTGCCCAGGTTGACTTTGAAACCCAGATCGTCAAACTGCCCCAGGATGTGATCATGAAGGCACTCTCCCATGTGCCTCGTTATTACACCATGGGCGGTCGTACAGAAGAATTTGATCTGGACCTCTCAAAACCGGTTACCTATGAAGCCACCGATGGGACCGGCACAAAAACCATTGACTATAAGACTGGAGAACTCCGCTCCTCCATAAAGGAAGATGTGGCTACCTCCGCCCGGATAGCTGATTATTTATCCAATGTCAGTTTTTACTGGCCGATGGTCAGCGCCCAGGATAATCCCATTGCCCCATCTCTTCATGAACTGGATGCTTCCTTTAATAACACTTTGAAACATGTCCAGACCCCAACGGTTGTAGAAGAAATTACAACACGCCACGCAATTGAGATGGCCCGGGTTGTGGCTGGAAGCGAAGAAAGGATGAAAAAAAGCCCACCGCTGTCCTTGTTGATCTGCACCATTGCGCCCCTGGCGATGGATGATAAGAGTATGGATGCTGCCCTGATAGCAGCTGAAGCAGGTATACCAGTGGGATTTATGTCCATGCCAAACACAGGGTCGACTGCTCCAGCTACCATTGCAGGTACCGTTGTCTTGGGAGACGCAGAGATCCTGTCCGCAATTGTGTTAATTCAAATGGCCTTCCCTGGCGCGCCGGTCTACCATTCCTTTATGCCGGGGATGACCCATCCTCGCACTGGAGCTTATTACGGACTCGATAGCTATGTTTATGCTATAGGAGTTGAGATGGCCCATATGTGGGGCCTGCCTACTCTGGCGGGATCTTTCGGCTCTGGTGCTCATGATCTGGGTTGGGAGTTTGCCAGTGGTGGTGGAAAGACTTCCATGTTATGCGCCTTGTGCGGCGCAGAAACCGGCAGCGGAATGGGTTTGCTGCGGGGAAGCACACTCCTCGTACCCGAAGCGTTAGTTCTTGATGCAGAGCTTTATCATGCCGTACAGGCTGATCTGGCTGAGTTAAATACCTCGCCGGAATATATGGCCCTGGATGTGATCGATGCTGTTGGACCCCGGGGACATTTCCTCAGGGAGCGGCATACCAGAGAATATTTCCGGAAACTTGATTTTTCTGAAATTCAGCGTGTACCCGCCAAAGATGGAGAGTACCGGGATGTTCTTGAGGTCGCCAGGGAAAAGACCGATTGGATCCTTGAGAATCATCATCCTGAACCGCTCAGCGATGAGCAGCAAAAAGAGCTGAGCAAGATAGTAAAGGCAGCAGAAAAAGAACTAAGAGGGGAGGAGTAATTCATGGAAACATATTTGCGGGTTCTATCAGATGCAGACCGGGATCAAGTCCATGAAAGAACAATTAAGATCCTGGCGGAAACTGGAGTTAGAGTTGAGTCGGACCTTGGTCGGGACTACCTTAAAAAAGCCGGCGCCGGGGTTGATGAGAACACAAAAATTGTCCGCATCCCCCGAAAATTGCTGGAAGAATCCCTTGCGGCAGCGCCCAAAAAATTCTCCTTGGGTGCCAGGAGGCTAGATTGGGACCTGGGCATGAATGAGGGAGAATGTTACTTAATGCCGGATGGTGAGGGAATCACTATCATTGATCATAGAACCAGGGAAGAACGCCCTGGAACATTTGCAGACTGGCTGGATGCCACCCGGGTGATAGACGCACTTGATGAGGTCAGTGCTTATTGGGCCATGATCGAGCAGGGGGATAAAAGGGGAACTCTAGTTGATTCAGTCCAGTATTGGATCAGTATCTTTCAGAATTTTTCCAAACATGTCCAGGATTCTTCACCAGATGCCAAAAGCAGCCCCTGGCTGCTAGAGATCCTCCAGGTTGTCTTTGGCGACAAAGATACGATCAGGAATACCCATCCATTTTCGTTCCTGGTCTGTCCCCAATCTCCCCTGATGATAGATCAACAACATACCGACGCCTACCTGGCATTGGGAGGGTGGAATATTCCGCTGGCTATAATGCCGATGCCGTTGATGGGCGGCACAGGTCCGGGAAATATGATCTCGATGACGATCCAGGGGAATTGTGAGGTACTGGCCATGTTATGCCTGGCCCAAGCCTTAGAACCCGGAACCCCAATCATTTACGCACCAGCTCTTGCAGTGATGAATCCAAGAAGCGGAATTTACAGTGCGGGTGCGATCGAGGGTGGATTGCTCAGTAGTGC
>JAZFRV010000283.1:0-4547 GCA_036445875.1 Anaerolineales bacterium | reverse complement strand
TGAACTATGGAACGATATTTCTCAGCCAGGTCAAGCGCCAGAGCGATATAGTCAATGGCTTCCTGGACACTTGCCGGCGCGATAACGATCGGGAAGTAATCTCCGTGTCCACCACCTTTCACCATCTGGTAATAATCACCCTGAGAGGGAGCGATATTTCCCAGACCTGGACCTCCCCTCATCACATTTACTACCACAGCCGGGACTTCCGTACCGGCGATATAGGAGATTCCCTCCATCATTAAGCTGGTACCGGGACTGGATGAAGCAGTCATCACTCGCTTTCCAGTACAGGCTGCGCCATATACCATGTTGATCGCAGCAACTTCACTTTCTGCCTGGACAAAAGCCCTTCCTAAAGAGGGCATGCGGCTGGCCATATATTCCAGGAATTCTGTTGAAGGTGTGATTGGGTACCCATAAAAAGCTTCCACACCTGCTCGGATCGCCGCTTCTGCAAAGGCATGATTTCCCTTTAATAATTCTTTTACCACTGGATTACCTCCTGGCCTTTTTTTCAGGTTTTTCTCGATAAACAGTGATCGCAGCATCAGGGCAAACAACTGCACATATTCCACACCCTGTACAGATTTTTTCTATCATCTGAGCCGGGTGGTAGCCTTTAGGTGTGAGCCGATCCATATCCAGGCGTAATACTTCCTGGGGACAGGCCTCAACGCAGAGATCGCAGCCCTTACAGTAAAGATCATCTACTACTATCCATCCGGTAACTGCCATTAATTAATCTCCTTTCTGGAGCAAAACCCTGTGAAACCGATAAGTATTCAGTATCATTTATAACACAAACTAAAAAATGATTAAAAAGGGGAATTTCCTATAATTTACCATTATTATAGAAGATCTATTTCCCCCCGGATAGTGACAAGATACAGGTCAAAATCTAATAATTATCAGGAGATTAAACGCGTTTTTCTATATATTCGTAGGTATTTACCCGACGAGCTGCATTTTCATTGACAGTATATAATCCTCTGGTATAATGGCACGGCACTGAAGGAATAGATCCTTCTGCAGCCTATTGGCATGGATTAATACCCCCAACTTCCCCGCGGTCCTGTGGATAAGTGCAATGAACACAGGGTGAACGGTGAAGTGAAGATTGGAGGAGAGAGTATGAAATACGCAATTGTTATAAGTGGTGGCAAACAGTATAAAGCAGTCCCTGGAGAAACACTCCAGGTTGATAAGCTCACCAATGAGCCGGGAGATAAAGTAACACTGGATGAGGTGTTATTTATTGCAAATGGTAAAAAAGTTACCATTGGGACTCCAGTAATTAAAGGAGCTCAGGTTAAAACAACTGTCACAGGCCAAATCAAAGGCCCCAAAATCATTGTGTTTAAATATAAACCAAAAGTTCGTTACCGGAGAAAACAGGGTCATCGTCAAAAATATACACTGCTACAGGTTGACAAGATTGTGAAGAAATCAGGAGAAAAAAATGGCTCATAAAACAGGTGGCGGTTCAACCCGCAATGGACGAGACAGCAACTCTAAACGATTGGGTGTAAAAAAATTTGGTGGTGAACAAGTTCGGTCTGGGAATATCCTGGTTCGTCAACGCGGTACACGCATTCATCCTGGTAATAATGTTGGCCGGGGTGGCGATGATACATTGTTTGCTACTGCAGATGGATTTGTAACCTACCAGAATTTCCGTGGTGGGAAGAAACGGGTACACGTTTATTCCACGCGATAATAAGGATTATAGCGATGAAAGAAGAAATTCAACCAACATATTATCTTGATGCTACGGTGACCTGCGCTTGCGGGAATACCTGGAAAACTGGATCTTCAAAAGAAGCAATCCGGACCGATGTTTGCTCTGCCTGTCATCCATTTTTCACTGGAGAACAACGCATTGTTGACACAGAAGGACAAGTTGACCGGTTCTATAAGAAACTAAAGTCTCATGAAGAAATTCAAAAAGAGAAAGAAGCCCGGAAAATAAAAAAGATTTCTTCCGAAGTGTCTGTGGAAATCTTAGAACTTGGAACGCGAGTAACCAACACATTACTGGATGCTAAATTAGCGACAGTTGCTGATCTTTTGGCCATTCTGGAAAATGGAGATCAAGCTCTGCTTGAGATTAAGGGTTTTGGACGGAAATCACTGATTGATCTAAAGAAAGCCTTACGCGCTCAGAATTTTGAAATTCCTGAAGCTGCTAAAGAGATCACAGTTTAAAGGTAAAGTACCGTTTCTTTTGATAAAATACAGGCAGATAATATCTGCCTGTTTTTTGTTGGATTCCAGGCACTCATCTTATTAATTTACTACAAGCGAGGGTGACAATGAAACATCATCATGGAAAGCTGGAAGTAATTACCGGACCTATGTTCTGCGGTAAAACCGATGAACTGCTGCGTAGATTAAGAAGGGCGATTATAGCCAAGCAGAAGATCCAGGTTTTTAAGCCGGGATTTGATATCCGCTACAATACTGAAAAAGTCACCTCCCATGCGGGCAACGAGTATGATGCTTTCCCAATAGGAAACACTTCCGAAATTCCCGCCTTGCTCGGTGATGATGTTACCCTCGTAGCAATTGATGAAGCTCAATTCTTTGATGAGGAAATAATTTCTGTGGTTCAGGTTTTAGTGGATCAAGGAATACGAGTGATCGTGGGTGGATTGGATATGGATTTCAGAGGAGAACCTTTTGGTCAGATGCCCTTGTTGTTGGCGCAGGCGGAAGTAGTTGATAAACTTCAAGCTATCTGTATGGTTTGCGGAGAAGAAGCAACCAGAACGCAACGGTTGGTAGATGGTGAACCAGCTCATTACGATGACCCGATAATTATCGTAGGCGCATCGGAGATGTATGAAGCCCGCTGCAGAATACATCATCAGGTCCCCTGTGGGAAAAAGGAATAGGATATGCAATCGTACCAGGATTTTCTCAGTGAGGTCCTCATCCAGAAAGAGGAGCTGCAGGATAAAGTTAAGGAGTTAGGGGAAATTATCAGCCGCGATTATCAGGGAAAGGATTTGCACCTGGTTTGTATCCTCCGTGGTGGCGTTATGTTTTTAACAGACCTCATGCGGGCGATCTCGGTACCCCACTCGATAGATTTTATGGCGATCTCTTCCTATGGCTCCGGAATCCGGAAAGCTTCTGGCCAAGTTCGGCTGACAATGGACCTCCGGGATGATATTCAAGCTCGGGATGTGCTGCTGGTTGAAGATATAGTAGATAGCGGTCATACTTTATCATCGGTTCTGGGACTTCTAGCCACCAGGAAACCAGCTTCTTTAAAAGTCTGCACCTTATTGGATAAAGCAGAAAGACGTGAAGTTGAAGTACCGATTGATTATGTTGGTTTTGTTATACCCAACAAATATGTCTTTGGATATGGGTTAGATTTGGATGAGTTTTATCGTGAACTGCCATTTATTGGCGTAGTGAACGAAGATAAATATACGCCACCGGATCACTAACTATTTTCCCACTGAAAGGGTCTACAATTGAGGGGGGTAAATTTGGTAAAGCTGAGAATAGATCCTGGTTCATTGAACTCCAAAGCCCGGCCTATTTTCCAAAAAGTTTGGGTTAATATATGAAAATGATCTCTACATTCCCACCGCTGTATTATCAAATCGTGGAGGTGATGAAACCCTCCTCGGCTTATTTGGTTGGAGGAGCGGTACGGGATCTATTATTGGGCAATCCTATCCACGACTTGGATTTTGCGCTGCCTGAAGACACAATTATCCTGGCAAAGAAGGTGGCCGATAGTTTAAATGGGGATTATTACCTGCTTGATAAAGAACGCCAGGCGGGAAGAGTGATATTGAGAGCTGAGCAAGGGAAACGCCTTGTGGTTGATTTTACAACCTTTCAGGGAAATACGATCGAGGAGGATTTATTAACCCGTGATTTTACTATTACCTCGATGGCGATAGATATTTATCATGATCAACAAATTATTGATCCTTGCCAGGGAGCGAGGGATCTAAAAGACAAACAAATACGAAGCACGTCAGATCAGTCGCTGCGCGAGGATCCACTCAGGGGTATGCGGGCAGTCCGGATGGCAGCTCAATTTGGATTATTAATCCTCCCTGATACAAAAAAACAAATCCGCGAGTTCGGAATAGATCTAGCTCAGGTTTCTCCCGAAAGAATTAGGGATGAACTTTTTCGGATCTTAGAAGGCCCCAATCAAGCAGCCGCTCTTGCTTCCCTTCAGATTCTGGGAATTTATCAGGCAGTATTTCTGCAAGAGTTAACTAAAGGTCAGCAGAACTCCCTCCGTAAGCTTGAAGCTCTGTGGTCATTGTTAAAGGAAGAGTTTAATTCCGAAGCTGCCTCAAATTGGGCTTATGGTGTATTTGTTCACCGGTTGGGTCGATACCGGAAGGATTTCCAATCTTATTTGCAGGATGAATTTGTCCCCGGGAGATCAGTTTACGAATTATCATTCCTGAGTTTGCTGATTCAACAGCGCGGGGAAAGGGATCAGGACTCTGATTTCTCCTCGAGGCAGTTATCCACCTTAGTGGAAAGATTTCATCTCAGCAACC
>JAZFRV010000282.1:0-3020 GCA_036445875.1 Anaerolineales bacterium | reverse complement strand
TCTTGAATGCGGGCGCCAACAGAATCCATCAATCCAACAACTGGCACACCGGAATCCAGGGCGAGATCAAATATTTTAGCTACTTTCTGTCCCTGGACTTCTGAAAAGGAACCTCCCATAACGGTAGGATCCTGGGAAAACACGCCCACCATTCTGTCATTAATTTTTCCAAAACCAATCACCACACTATCACCGGGAATCTTTTTCTGATCCAAACCAAAATCCGACTGCCGGTGTGTCATCAAGGCATCAATTTCCCTGAAGCTGCCCTTATCAAAAAGAACATCTATTCTTTCCCGAGCTGTCATTTTGCCTTTTGAATGCTGGTTTTCGATCTTTTCCAGCCCCCCTCCCAAATCTGAATTTTCCCTGGATTCAATTAGTTCAGAGATCAGGTCCTTATTTTTTTTGTTTTTTCCCTTTGAAGTCATGCTGGGATGCCTCCAAAACCTATTTATCTTTGATCTGAATTTTACAGATCATTTAATATCAGGATTGGCTTTCTCGTCCAGTGCCAGGTAGATCTTATCTGCCGAAAGCGGCAAGTCAGAAAACCTGATACCCACCGCATCATAGAGGGCGTTGGCAATCGCGGGGGCTGTCTGAACCATCACATGCTCTCCCACTCCCCGGGCTCCCCAAGGTCCATCATCAATCGGGGTTTCAACATAATCACCATGAATCTTGCGGGGGATATCAGCCATGTTTGAGATCCGGTAATCGACAAAACTGGGATTTATGACTACCCCATCTTCATTAAACTTAATGGCCTCAAAAGCAGAGCTCATGCCATGCACTGCACCACCCTCAATTTGGGTCATGATCAAATCGGGATTAATAGCCTTTCCAACATCATAAACACTGGCAATATTCAGCACTTCCAACTGTCCGGTTTCCAGGTCAACTTCCAGGTCAATGGCCTGGGCTCCTACCGTGTAATGAACCACTGCCCGGGTTCCCTGTCCAGTTTCCGGATCGAGGTTTGTGACATAAGTTGGCATAAAATACCCTCTACCAATAACCGGTCCGCCCTTCCAGCCTTCAAAATTTTCATTGGGCAAACCATAGATGACCATATTTTCCAGCGGTTGTTCCCGCTCGGATTTAAATGAAATCACCAGCCCGTCTTTGATAGTAAGATCATCAACTTCTTCATCCCAATGTGCTGCAACGGTCTCCAGGATTTGAGTCCTGGCATCGCCCGCAGCTGCCTTAACTGCGTTGCCCATCGACCAGGTCAGGCGGCTGGCAACTGTTTGCCATTCGTAGGGGCTGTACTTGGTATCGATTGGGGAAGAAACCGTTATTGATTCATAGGGCACTCCCAGGGTCTCAGCTGCAATTTGAGCAGCAACAGTGAAAGCGCCCTGACCCAATTCCTGACCACCTACCTCAACGTTTACCGTCGCGTCCTCGTTAAAACGCACAACTGCTGCACTGCCAGAATTGGGCGGCATGGCAGGTGCTTTCCACATAATTGCCAGCCCCTTTCCGCGTTTTTTATTGGGGGCAGTGGGTTGTTGTTCATTCTCCCAATCGATTGCTTTCAGAACTTTATTAATACAAGCTTCTAAATCGATCGGAGTCATCTCCATTCCAGAAACAATCTCGTCTCCGGTTCTGACACAGTTCTTTAATCTGAACTCAGCCGGATCCATCCCAATCTTCTCCGCCAATTGATCCATGATTTGTTCCAGCCCCCAGTGAATTTCTGGCATACCAAAGCCGCGCATAGCACTGCCAACCGGGTGATTGGTGTAGACACACAAGGAATCAGCTTTAACATTGGGTACATCATAGGGGCCGGTGCAGGAATAACCGGCAGCGCGGGCAATATTCACTCCATAATCATTATAGGCGCCGCCCCCAAAATAATAGGTCAACTCCATACCCAACAGGTTTCCAGCTTTATCGCAGCCGACTTTTATCTCGGATACCAGTGATTGACGAACCGAGGTGCCCACAAATTCTTCTTCCCTGGTCAATCGAAGTTTAACCGGGTGGCCTTCAACCGCCTGAGCCATGACTACCGCACAGGCTTCCATAGTGACTCCGGCTTTTCCGCCGAATCCGCCGCCCACCATAGGGGCGATCACCCGCATTTTATTGTGAGGAATTCCCAAACCCTGGGCAATCATATCCCGCATAGCAAATGGCGATTGAGAACTGGCCCACAAAGTAACCTGGCCTGATTTTTCACTTAACGCGATTGAGGTGTGGGTTTCAAGCGGCACATGTTCAATAGGCGGCAGACGGAATTGACCTTCAGCAACTGCCGTACAATCAGGCCAGCAGGACTCAACATCCCCTTTACGGATCTTAAATTTCTCGGAAATATTTGTTCCCGGTTCAGGGAATATAAAATTCGCGACAGTGTAACTGCCAAGGTCAGGGTGAAGTAATGACGCGCCAGGTTGAGCGGATTCTACCGGATCATATACGGCTGGCAGCACCTCATATTCAATTTCCACTAATTTGGCTGCCTCGACAGCAATATCTTCTGTGATCGCCACCACTCCTGCAACTGGTTCCCCGTAATACCGGACTCTATCGGATGCAAAAATCGGGCGGTCGATCAGATATAAACCCATCAGTGCGGTGAAGTCTTTTCCGGTAACTATGGTTCTTACCCCGGGGAGCTGTTCTGCCTTTTTAGTATTGATTGATTTAATAAGGGCGTGGGGATAGGGACTGCGTACCAATCTACTGTGCAGCAAATTGGGTCCAAATTGAATATCGTCCACAAAAATAGCGCAGCCAGTGACCTTATCAATGGCATCGGTACGGATAACACTTTTCCCAACCACACCTGTTTCGGAAATTTTCATTGGTCACCGCCATTTCGTGATGCTTTCATCACCGCAACAATGATCCTCTGAGATCCTGTACAGCGGCATAAATTACCAATCATCGCTGCCTGAATATCGGTCTCCGAGGGATGAGGATTTCTATTTAACAATGCCGTTGCTGCCATCAACATTCCCGGTGTACAGTATCCACACTGGACAGCATTTAGATCT
>JAZFRV010000281.1:0-12282 GCA_036445875.1 Anaerolineales bacterium | reverse complement strand
GAACCGGCGCGCAGATTATCTGGGTTTGACTGTCAGATCCTGGCGTACGATATTATCAAGAACGAAGAATTTGCAGAGCAGAATAACGTCGTTTATAAACCATTGGATCTCCTTCTCAGCCAGTCTGATATTGTTTCACTTCACCTCCCAGGTACTCCGGACACAGCAGGTACAGTGGATGAGGAATTTTTTGGAAAGATGAAAACGGGATCCTGGATAGTGAATACTGCCCGGGGTGAATTAATTGATGAGGCGGCCTTGATTAGAGCGTTAAATTCAGGAAAACTCCGCGGTGCTGC
The DNA here is from genome assembly GCA_036445875.1 of Anaerolineales bacterium. Classification (GTDB taxonomy): domain Bacteria; phylum Chloroflexota; class Anaerolineae; order Anaerolineales; family UBA11858; genus B10-G9. Next base: position 11,983 of record JAZFRV010000281.1, on the reverse strand, counting down.
AGTCGATGTATACCAGCAAGAACCTCCCGATAAGAAAAATCCCTTATTAAAAATGGAAAATGTGATTGCCACACCTCACATGGGTGCACATTCTGATTCAGCAACCAATACAATGGGAAGAATTGCCTTAGAGGAATGTTTATTGGTTCTTCAAGGAAAGGAACCCAACTATCGAATTGTCTGAGGATACTTTATGGCAGAGAAAGAAATCACGCTGCAGAAGATAAAAAACCTAGGTTTATTGGCAGTAATTCGAGGCCCATCTTTAGACCTGACTATTAAAATGGTTGGTGCTTTAGTTGATGGTGGAGTAACAGGGATTGAAATTACATTTACGACTCCAAAAGCCCTCGAAGTTGTTAAATCTCTTAATCAGGAATTTGGATCAAATATCATTCTCGGGATGGGTACTTTAACCAAACCTGAGCAGGCAGAAGCTGCTAAAAATGCCGGAGCAATATTCCTGGTTAGTCCGCACACTGAGTTGAGTTTAGCCAAGGCGATGATCGAGACTGGCCTGCCGGTGATGATGGGAGCGCTGACACCATCGGAAGTAATGAAAGCCTGGACACTCGGAAGTGATGTTGTTAAGTTGTTCCCGGGTTCTCTGGGAGGACCGGCTTACATGAAATCCCTCAAGGGACCATTTCCAAATATCCCCCTGATGCCCACTGGTGGGGTATCTGACACAAATTTGAAAGAGTGGTTTGATGCCGGGGCTTTTGCAGTAGGAGCCGGCAGCAATTTGTGTCCAAAATCTCTAGCTTTGTCTGGGGAATTTTCCAAGATAACAGAAATTGCCACAAACTATATGGCAGCTATTCAAATCGCTAGAAAATAATAATGAGGTAAGCAATGGACTATAACATCGTCACCAAGGAAGTACCTACATTTTATTTTATTGGTGTCACAACAGGAAAATCATCTATTAATAAAGTATTTCCTTTGTGGATGAATTTGATGGGAAAATCTGGTGTAATCCTTGAAGGAATTGATCACCGGATCCATGACGAACCGGAAAATTACCGGAAATCAGTTGCCCAGATAAAATTTGATCCAAATTCTGTGGGAGCTTTAATTACTACTCACAAAATGAATGTCTATTCTGCTGCCAGGGATATGTTTGATTATTATGACCCCTATGCAGAGGTCACAGCCGAATTATCATGTATCAGCAAAATGGGTCAAGAGCTTCGAGGCCATGCCAAAGATCCCATTACGGCTGGGTTAAGCCTGGAAGCGATCATTGACCCTGGATATTTTAAGAAAACGGATGGACATGTTTTATGCCTGGGTGCGGGCGGCTCTGCTGTGGCAACCTTGTTGTACCTGATTAACAAAAAAGATCCTGGCGACCGGCCTGAAAAATTTATCGCAGTGAACCGATCCCCTGGAAAATTGGACCATATGAGGGATATGGTCTCAAAATATGAAACGGATATTAAAGTTGAATACATTCATAATAGTGATCCAATAAAAAATGATCAGGTGCTGGAAACATTGCCAGAATATAGCATTGTGATAAATGCCACCGGGATGGGCAAAGATACGCCAGGTTCACCTCTGACAGACCAGGGTGTTTTTCCAAAAAATGGGATTGCTTGGGAATTTAATTATCGGGGAGAATTGGATTTTATGCATCAGGCTCTCAAGCAAGTAGACTCTCAAAATCTTCACGTTGCAGACGGTTGGATCTATTTCCTGCACGGGTGGTCCCAGGTGATCGCTGAGGTGCTGCATATCGATCTGACTCCCGAGTTATTTAAAGAATTAGACAAAGCAGCAAGCACTGTAAGAAATTAGAAGTTAAGTAGGAGGCGTGCATGTTGGCTCAACTTGTGCCGTTATATTTCAAAGAAGGGAGAGATCAGGATTTTGACACTCAATTGGATTTACTTAAAGGACTTCTGGTTGATGATGTTGAATTCTTGCCTGAAGTAGCCCTGGGAGATCCCATCCCGGAAGCTGATGCAGTCTTATTCCCGCAGATGCTGGGAGAAGCCTATCGGCAATTAGATGATTTCCGGGCAATTGATGTTCCGATATTGATCATCACTACCGAATTTGGAACTATGGCTATGTGGGATTGGGAAATCATTCAATATTTACGAACCGAAGACATTGATGTGATTGCACCATACAATATGGATCAAACCAAAAACCTGGCCCGGTCTCTGGCAGTAAAACGGGATCTGCAAAGTTCAAAATTCCTGGTGTATCAGGATAACCCCGGAGAGGGTTTTCAGCCAGAGATTTTTAAAAGATTCTATTGGTGGGAAAAAGAATGTACCCAGCGAATGATGGAAAAATATGGTGTAACGTTGGAAAAAAGAAGTTTTCAGGAAATGGCGACAGCAGCTAAAAATATCGATGATGAAAAAGCCGAGAGTGCTTGGGATGTTTGGAGTGACCGAATGCCTCTCGGAAAAATTAATGATAAACAACGCAACAGCGCCCTGAAAATTTATCTTAAACTCAGAGAAGCTCTAGATGCAGACGAAAGCATCAAGGCGATCGGTATAAACTGCCTGAATGAGTCGCATTACTCTGACACAACTCCCTGTTTGGCCTGGAATATGCTGTACGAAGAAAAGAAGTTAATTTGGGGCTGTGAAGCAGATACTGTTGCCATGCTTAGTAAATACTTGCTGAATAAATCTCTTGATTGCCCAATTATGATGACCAATATGTACCCATTCTTAATGGGTGATGCCGCTTTAAAACATGAGAAGATTCCTTACTTTCCGGAAGTGAAAGGCAACCCGGATAACTATATTCTGGCAGCACACTGTGGATATTTTGGGGTTGTTCCCCAATCTTTTGCCACTGAATGGTCAGTAGAATCTAAAGTTTTAGCTATCGTTGATGAAAATGCTATCGCTTTAGATGCGCGAATGCCGGAAGGTGCTATGACTCTGGCTAAATTACATCCCGATCTTGAAACAATTTCGGTTATCGAAGGTGAGATTGAAAAGTATATCCAGTATGAAAATTCTGACTGTATTAACGGAGCTGTAATCAGGGTCAACGATGGACATCAACTGGTTAGTTCCTTGTCCTCACATCATTACCTGATTCTGACGGGCCACAGATTGCCGGAAATCCGCCAGATAGCCCAGGTATTTGGCTGGAAAGTTGAAGCTATTTGAGACCGGGGAGTTATTTGGAAATAAGTATAAAATAAGCACTGATATGTTATCAGGGGATAATTAATGACAGAAGAATATAACTCAGTAGAGAGAACTTTACGAACTATCGATTTTAAATCAGTTGATCGGGTACCTGTTGATCTGCACAATTTTATGGTCACTCCCCGGTTTATGGATGTTAAGGATTTTGCTGCATTCTATCGAGATGGGGAAGCAATGGCTGAAGGTCAAATCAAGGCTTGGCGTCGCTATGGGCATGATGTATTGTTGGTGGAAAATGGGACGGCAGCCCTAGCTGAAGCTTGTGGCGTTGAGGTGTTATATCAGGTAGACTCAGCCCCGGTAGCCAGCCAGCCTGCGATAAAAAGTCTTGATGAAATTGATAAGTTAAAGATCCCTGATCCGTACAAAGATCCGTTGTTGAGCGAGTTGCTGAAATCTACTAGGATTGTGGTGGAAGAAATTGGTGATGAGGCTTTTATCATAGGCAGGGCGGATCAAGGTCCTTTCAGCCTGGCATGCGAGATCCGAGGATTGAGTGAGTTTTTGCTAGATTTGGCGTTGGGAGAAGAGCTTGATAAAGTGCATCAATTATTGGAATTTTGCACCCAGGTATCTGAGCGTTATGCCCTGGCCCAAATTGAGCAAGGCGCCCATGCCACTTCTTTTGGCGATTCGCCATCCGGTCCGGATCTGATATCTCCAAAATATTATCGGGAGTTTGCCTATCCTTATATGGAGAAACTGGCCCGACGACTGAAGAAAAAAGGAGTGATCCTGGCCTATCATATTTGCGGCAATGCCACACCCATTATCGAGGATATGGTTCGTACAGGTGCGGCCATAATCGAGATTGATCAAAAGTCTGATCAAAAAGCTGTCAAAGCGGCAGCGGCAGGTAAGGCCGCGCTTTTGGGTCCCATCGATCCCAGTGATGTGATGGCTAACGGAACCCCGGAGCTGGTAGAAGAAAAATGCCTGGAAGCACTTGATAATCTTTCCCCGGGTGGTGGCTTTATTCTTGGTCCGGGATGCGCTTTACCGCCAACCACACCAGACGAAAATATTGACGTTATGATAGAAGTAGCAAGAAAATATCAGCTGCCATGAGGAAAAACTCATATCGAGCTGATTGCTGATTGACAGGAATTTAAAGATAAAATAATTTTATATAAGGAGCAGAAATGACACTAAAAATAGGAATTGATAATTATAGTTATCACCGTTTTTTCGGTGAGATTTACCCTGGACAGGTAGAACCGGAACAGGGAATGACAACTGCGGATTTTCTCAAACGCGCTAAGGAACTTGGTGTTGATGGGGTATCCCTAGAGTCGTGTTTTATCAAGAGTTTTGAGGATGACTATCTCAAAGAATTAAAAACATCCCTGGATGATTATGGATTTGATCGGGTCTGGGCCTGGGGCCATCCTGATGGACTGGAAGGCGGAAAGAACGAACCTATGCTGGACGATATGATCCAGCACATATCTTATGCCAAAAAGCTTGGCGCGCCAGTAATGCGTACCGTAGGCAGCAGCCTGGCCTTCCGTTTTGAACCTCATGGACCTCAACTTAAGAAACTTACTGAGATGTTCAAAGAAGCTGTAAAAGTAGCTGAAGAATTGGATGTCAAGTTGGCTGTTGAGAATCACTTTGATTATGATTCAGACGAGTTCCTGGCATTAATCGAAGAAGTCGATTCGGATTATTTTGGCCTCACTTTTGACACAGGGAACTTTATGAGACTGCTGGATGAACCGGTTAAGGCAATGGAAAAACTCGGGAAATATGTTTTCGCAACCCATATCAAAGATATCAAGATTACTTCAGGTGCAGCGGCTGATGAGTGGTTTTTCTTTTCTTCAGTGGCTGTGGGTGATGGTTATATTAATATGCCAGAGTTAGCCAAATTGTTGAAGGCTTTGAACTACACTGGTTTATTGGCTGTAGAGCTCGATTTCCCACACCCCGATGTTGGAACCAATGAAGATGCTGCAGTTGAAAAAAGTGTGAAATATTTACAAAATCTTGTAACGGGGTTGTAAGCATAAATCTAAATATGAATAATTGAGAAAATAATATCCAAAAAAGGATGGTTGACTTATGAAAGAGATAAATGTAGCTATCATCGGATACAAGTTTATGGGCAAGGCCCATTCAAACGCCTGGAAAAACGTAACCAACTTCTTTGATGTTCCTATTAAACCGGTTTTAAAAGTTGCTTGTGGACGAAACAAAGAAGCAGCACAGGAGTTTGCAGATAATTGGGGTTGGGAAGAGGTAGAAACCGATTGGAAAAAAGTTGTTGAGCGAGATGATATTGATATCATTGATATTTCGACTCCCCCAAATCTTCACTATCCGATAGCCCTGGCAGCTGCCAAGGCGGGAAAACATATTTTCTGCGAAAAACCGATTTCCCTTACTTCGGATGAGGCTTTGGAAATGTATGAAGCAGCAGATAAAGCTGGCGTTGTTCACTACCTTAATCATAATTACCGCCGCTGCCCGGCAGTGATGCTGGCCAAACAAATGATTGATGACGGCAAACTGGGAAAGATATATCACTGGCGGGGCTGCTACCTCCAGTCCTGGACCATGGATCCGAATTTCCCACTAACCTGGCACATGCAAAAAGACATTGCTGGTATGGGATCCAATGGCGGTATTAATTCCCACAGTGTTGACCTGGCTCGATTCCTGGTCGGTGAGATAAAATCTGTCACTGGCATGATGAAGACCTTCATAAAGGAGCGACCTCTACCAGGTGAAGGTGCAGCCACTTTCAGCGCTGGCAGCGGTGAAACAGCAGAGATGGGAGAGGTAGAACTAGAGGATGCCATATCTATGCTTGTGGAATTTGAAAATGGCGCCATGGGATCCTTTGATGCGACAACTTTTGCTATCGGTCGACAAAATTATAACTACTTTGAAATCTACGGTTCAAAAGGTGCAGTGATCTTCAATCTGGAGCGCATGAACGAACTCCAATATTATTCGGTAGACCTTGCAGACGGTGAGAAAGGATTTAGGACAATCCTGGCCACGGATCCCTCTCATCCTTATATCGCTAACTGGTGGCCGCCGGGACACAACATCGGTTACGAACATGAATTCCATCATGCCGTTGTGGATTTCCTGAAAGGTATCGATTCCGGTGAGGGCGTCAAGCCTGATTTCTATGATGGATATTTGGGAATGAAGGTACTTGAAGCGGGAATAAAATCTTCTGAAAGTAAAAAACAGGTTGAGATTAAATAAATATTTCCCGGTCTAAGCAGGATGACCAAAGCCATGGGGAGTTAATTATCCCCCGGGTTTTGGTCTTGGATAGAGGAGCAGGACATGGTTGTTCAAGAAAGGACCATTTTTGAGGGTTTGGAATGCATTCAAATAAAGAATGAAAACCTTTCAATTTGGATTACTGTCTCTGTTGGTCCCCGCATCATCGGTTTGGTATTTAATGGAAGTGATAATTTTATGGCAGTATTACCAGACGCGAAAATCCCGGTTGAGGGAAGGAGTGATTATTCCCTCAGGGGTGGACACAGGCTTTGGTACGCTCCTGAAAATCCTATGACAACATATTTGACGGATGATAAACCAGTTGAATATGAACCAATCCAAAATGGCTTGAAAGTTCGTCAACCTGTGGATCAAAAAACCGGCATTCAAAAATCGTGGCAGGTAAAACTGGCAAATGAAAAAGCACAAGTGGAGATCCAACATGAATTGATTAACCTTGGCGAGAACGAATTTGAATTGGCTCCTTGGGCAGTGACAATGCTGCGACCGGGAGGAATCGGGATCATTCCGTTAAAAAAAGATTTTGATGATGAACATGGCCTGCACCCTAACCGTCAATTGATCCTCTGGCCCTATTCAAAAATAGATTCGCCTCATCTGGAAATTATTGATGAGGCTATTGCAGTCAAAGGAAATATGGTTGAAGGAGCTATAAAAATAGGGTCACCTAATCCAACGGGATGGATTGCGTATAGTTACAAGGGTAGTGTTTTCATTAAAAAGGCGACATACAAAGCGCAGGAATATTATTTGGATCGAGGTGCTTCGAGTCAGATTTATTGCAATCCAACCGTGATTGAATTAGAGACTTTGGGCCCTGTGGTTAACCTTAAACCTGGCGAGAAAGTTATCCATGTAGAGAACTGGGAGGTTTTCTCGGAAGGAAACTGGCCTGGGGATGTTTTAAATATATTCAATTCATTCTCTAAACCCTGAATTCTAAGTTTGGAAGAATGTAACCGCAGAACAGTAATGAATTGACTTAATGCAGGTTTTCATTAAACGAAGATAAGATAACTTTGGTCATAAGAAATTTTATAGCTATTCAAATTATTTCCATCAAGTTTTGACACAAAGGAGAATGTAATGCAGGATGAAAAAAAATTGGGTGTGGGGATGCTTGGATATGCCTTTATGGGAAAAGCCCATACAAACGCTTATAAAAAGCTTCCTTATATGTATTATCCACCGCCAGCCATTCCAGTGCTCAAGGGCATATGCGGCCGGAATGAAAGTGCGGTACAGGAGAGCGCTAAGCGGTTTGGTTATGAATATGGGACAACTGATTGGAGAAAGTTAATCGAAGACCCTGAAGTAGAATTATTTGACAATAACGGACCAAATAATGTCCATGCAGAACCCTGTATTGCAGCTCTGGAAGCTGGAAAACATACCCTTGTCGAAAAACCCCTTGCTTTAAACCTTGATGAGGCAAGACAGATGGCGGAGGCAGCAAAAAAAGCCTCAAAAAATGGTGTCAAGAGCATGGTGTCTTTTAGCAATAGATTTTCACCGGCAGTATTGTTGGCAAAACGGCTTATTGAACAGGGCAAAATTGGTGAGGTCTATCATTTTCGGGCAGCATTTTTGCAAGATTGGCTCATAAGTCCTGATTTTCCATTGGCTTGGAGAATGGACAAAAGTGTAGCTGGTTCAGGGGTACTAGGTGACCTGAATGCCCACAGTCTTGATATGGCTCGTTTTCTGACAGGACTAGAAATAACTGAAATTAGCGGGGTTACTGAGACCTTTATTAAAGAACGACCTATTCCTTTAGAAGCTTCTGGTTTGTCCGGAAAAGGTGGCGCGGAGAAGGGACCTGTCACTGTCGATGATGCTTCTTTAGGTATGTTTCGCTTCAACAATGGCGGCCTTGGCACGATTGAAGCAACTCGATTTGCGACTGGTAGAAAATCACTCTGGCAAATCGAGGTTTACGGAAGCCGCGGAGCAATTCAATTTGATCTCACTGAGAACAATATCTTACAGTATTTTTCTTTGGATGATCCCTTAGAAACACAGGGCTTCCGCACTATTCTGGTAACCGAAGCCGAGGTCCATGACTGGATCAAAAATTGGTGGCCGCCTGGACATATGCTGGGTTGGGAACATCACCATTGCCACACAATATTCCACTTTGTCAATTCAATAGCCAACAACCAGGATGTAGCACCATGGGGTGCAACCTTTGACGATGGATTAGAGGTTCAGCGTCTTTTAACTGCTTTGGAGCTATCCAACAAAGAGAAGTGCTGGATCCCTATGAAGCAGATTTAATCAGCTAACCAACTAGAAAAACCGGAGATCACAATGAAAATAGGAATGTTTACTGCCAATTATATGGATACAGATTTGGAATCCGTTTTTAAATTGATGTCTGAGCACGGCTATGAAATGGCTGAGTTGCCTGTATTTTATGGGAATAGCCACTGCGATATTGAAGAAGTACTCAAAGATGGTGGAAAGAAGATCAAGGATCTTAGTAAAAAATATGATATACCCATATCTGCTCTGAGCAACCATACTGATAGTCAACTTATCCTCGGTCCTCATACTGTGGATACTGATGGTTTTTATAAAGGTACCCCGGAAGAGAAAATTAAATTTGGCATCGAGAGAATGAAAAGAACAGCCGAAGCTGCCAACGCCATGGAGGTTCCTGTTGTGTGCGGTTTTATTGGCTGTGAGCGTTTCTCTCGCTGGTTCCCGTTTCCTTATCCCCAGGGTTGGGATGAGATGGGCAAGGATTTTGTGGACCGCTGGGGTGAGGTGCTAGATGTATTTGAAAAACAGGGCGTGAAATTTGCCCATGAACCACATCCCAATGAATATGTTTACAACATTGAAACAGCTCATAAAAGCATAGAACTGCTGGATGGTCACAAAGCCTGGGGTTTCAACTTTGACCCGGCCAATATAATCCTGCAGGGCATTGACCCCGTCATCTTTGTCCAAGAATTGGGTGATAGAATTTTCCACGTCCATGCCAAGGACGGCGAGATCGTAGAGCATAACGTTAAACGCTCTGGAATTCAACCCGCCGGACCCTGGGACCGTATAGACCGTGGATTCCGTTTTAGGATCCCTGGCTGGGGATCCGTTCCATGGAAGAGAGTTATGACCGAACTGGCTCTTGTTGGCTACGATTATGTGCTTAGTTATGAACATGAGGATGTTGTTATGAGCCGTGAGGACGGTATTGAAAAGACGATTGAATACCTCAAGCCCCTGATAATCAAAGGTAGATACGAAGGCCGGGGCGATAAATTATTTGATTAGATTAGTTATTTAGATATCTCTCTCCTGGCGACTGTGGATCTGGCTTCCCAGGGAAGAATTATATTGAAACTTTAATCCGTTGAGTGACAAAACTACCCCGGGAGGGGAATTATGAGCGTAGACAAACCTTTATTCCAGGAATTCAAGATCGGCTCCAAGACATCTGTCAACCGTATCGCACTCAATGCAATGGAATGTAATGATGCCGATAGCGAAGGAAATCCCACTGATCTGACCTACGAAAGATACAAAAAAGCTTTCCGTGGCGGTGCGGGCCTGATCTTCATGGAGGCCATCAGTGTGGTTGATGAATCCAAAGGCCGCATTAACCAACTTATCGGCACCCGCGAGAATCAGGAACCACTGACCAAATTGATAAAAACATTGCGGGAAGAGAACGACAGGACGCTACTCTTTATCCAGTTGACTCACAATGGTGAACTTGGGCATTCCGAGTTTTCGCGCAAGGTTTGTGTAAAACCGCTGCCCGGTTTCGGGGGAGACCTGCTGACTGAGAAAGAAGTCGAGGATATTATCGATATGTTTGTAACTTCCGCAAAAGTAGCCCATGACGCTGGTGCAGATGGCGTTGATGTCAAACTTTGCCATGGCTACCTGGGTTCGCAGTTCAGTCGTCCCTACAATGACCGGGATTGGAAATATGGAGGACCCTTCGAAAACCGCATGCGGTTTATATATGAGATCTATGAACGGATAGATAAAGAGATCAATGATCCGAATTTCATCGTCGGGTCCAAGATCTCGGTTTGGGAAGGTTTCCCGGGCGGCATGGGTACTGCGGGACCAGATACTCCGGTAATCGATTTTACTGAAATCCAAAAAATGGTCCAGGGATTGGAAGAGCGGGGAGGAAAATACATTCTGCAGTCAGCTGGCAGCCCCAGCATAACTTTGGCTTTGACCCAACCGGACAAAGCCATGCCAGATTATGGTTACTTGCACTTCACATTCCAGAAAGTAATCCAGGATGCCCTTAAACCTGAAACAGCCGTGATCGGATCAGCTTACTCGATCTATGCTGATGGACGGATCAAATTCCACGCTGCCAAACCGGAAGAAACCACTTTCATGCACTGGGCCAATAAGAACATCAGCGACGGTTACGTGGATATGGTTGCCATTGGCCGCCAGTCATTGGCGGACAGCGAATTACCCATAAAACTCAAGGAAGGCAGGGAAGATGAGATTCGCTGGTGTAATGTTTGTGATAACTGCGTCGAACTGCTGATCCGGCAGATGCCTGTTGCCTGCGCGACCTATGAAAAAGAATATGCCAAGGCTCTATCAGATGCCCGAAAGAAAGAGGGCAAGTTAAAGGAAAAACGCACATAATGGATAGTTTTTCCTGAAACCCAATCTTCGAACCCTCCTAAAGGGGGTTTGTGAAATTTTAACAAATCAATGTTCGCAAAATATGGATCTATATGTATATAACACTTGAGGACTTTAGAAGAAAGATTGAGTTCAGCCTTTGTCAACAGTTTGCCAGTGATGATGATGTGCGTTCGTTTTGTGAGATGGCAAAAAATACCGGCGTGGGAGTGGTTTGTGTTAATCCGGTACATGTGGAACTGACAGCTAAAATATTAAAAAATGATCCTATGGACATCAGTGGCAATATTGGTTTTCCTTTTGGTTCACATCCCACAGCGTCCAAAGCTCTTGAAACAGAATTTTGTGTGGCTGCTGGTGCCACCCAAATTGATATGGTGATGAATGTCGGGGCATTAAAATCAAATAAAGATGATCTGGTTCTTGCTGATGTAGAAGCCGTTGTCCAAAAATCTGAGGGTAGAATTACCAAAGTGATAATTGAAGCCTGGGTACTGACCGAAGAAGAAAAAACCAGAGCTAGCAAAATTGTCGAAAGCGCAGGTGCACAGATGGTTAAGACATCAACAGGTGTTCGAACCCAATATCTGAACTTGGTAAATCAGGATCCCCGAGGTGCAACCATCGATGATGTAATCCTGATAAGGAAGGCAGTCAGCGAAAAAATGAGAGTAAAAGCTTCTGGTGGGATTTATACCCTTGATGATGCACTTGAGTTTTTGCGTGCAGGAGCAGATCAGTTAGGAGTTTTTTAAGGGGCGGATTTGATCAAGGAATTTAACGAACGTTTTCCTGATGGAGTTGAGGTTTGAAATTCAATCTTAAAAAGAAGACCATGTTATTGAATAACTAGGAAAATAAATGAGCAAAAAAATCATTGCCTATGATCTCGG
>JAZFRV010000280.1:0-6284 GCA_036445875.1 Anaerolineales bacterium | reverse complement strand
TCTGCTTCTTTATATAGCATTTTGGTAGTTGGAGATATCCAGGAAAGCTGCTCTTGATTAGAATATTTAAGATAAGTTTCTATTTGATTGTCGGAGGTCATAATTAATTGTGGTAATCCGCCCGCTTCTAAAACAGCACGCAAGACTTCATTGGCTAGCGGGTCGGCTATGATGTGGCTGTGGATAAACACCCACTCCCCAGGTTGAACTTTTACAGAATAATTCACGAGTAATTCGGCAAGCTTTTTAATGCGGGGATCAAACATAAATCTATCCTTATCTAATGAGTATTCTGATTATTATGTTCAAATCTTTTTTATCTTATCATACTGACGGGTAAGTTCAAGCCATTCAGGAAGGCTCAGAGTTTGGGCCCGTCTTTGCGGATCAATCTCTGCCACAGATAACAAAGATTCTGTTTTTCCAGGAGGCCACTTTAGCCCGGTAGAGAGTGAGTTCCGAAGAGTTTTCCGTTTATGAAGGAATCCCGCTTTCACCAATTTGAAATAGGTTTCTCTTTTTTCTGCCGGGAGGATGGGTTCTGGATGTAGGTCAATCCGGAGAACAGCGGAATCTACCTTGGGTGAGGGATAAAATGCGTCTGCAGGTATTCGTTTCACCAGTAGGGGTTCCCCATACATCAAAACGCTCAGCGCCAGGACACTCATGTGACCGGAAATAGCGGTTATTCGTTGAGCAACTTCGTATTGGATGGTCAATATGATCCGTTTCGGTTTTACTCCTGATTCCAGCAAATTCCTGATGATAGAGGATGTGATATAGTAGGGAATGTTGGCAACTACAAGATAATTATCCTCAGATACCAGATCACTGGGATCGAGCTTGAGGATATCTCCCTGGACAATCCTGATATTACTGAAGGGACTCAAATTATCTTCGAGGGCAGAGATCAATCGTTTATCCAGCTCAACTGCGACAATCTGCCTGGCGGATAAAGCCAGGCGACTGGTGAGATGTCCCAGACCGGCGCCGATCTCAAGAACTGTATCCTGCCTATTAACATCGGCAGCCTTTACAATTTGATCGAGGATGCCGGGATCAATTAAAAAGTTTTGACCGAGATTTTTGTCAGGACGGAGGTTATATTTTTTCAGCAAAGCTGAGAGGGTTTGGCGTTCGGGTGAGATCATAAGTTGTAGGGCATTATAACATTGAGTAAATTAAGGAAATGGTTTCCTGCGAGGAAATTGTTTCCAGTGAACAATAAAAAATGGCAGAAAAACACCCCCCACCAATATTTGGAACAGAAGCCGGCTCCTGGGCCCAATTAACGATCTCTGACCGTTATTCAAATATCGTAAATCGAGTGATTGATGAGAACGATTTTCCTCCAGACATTGTTGAAAAATTAGTAAAACTAAGGGATGAAATCCCTGAGCAGCCAATTCGCTATCTCCGTGACCCGGGAGCTCCGGACATCAAAGATTGGGAAACCTATATCAAGCCTATGGAAGGGAAGGATTGGATGATTGTTCCCTGGTTATTTTCTGAACATTATATGTATCGCCGGATTATGGAGGCAGTGGATTATTTTAACCTTCGCCAGGATCCATTCAGATACCAAAAACAGCAAGGTTTAAATAAAAACAGGGAAGATATTCAATCTTTTGCATCCGTTCTCATGAGCTGGACAAAAGATAGGAGTAACGCTCAGCAGTACATTCGGAAAGCGATCTATTATTCCCTGTGGGGCAACCAGGCGGATTTAAGTCTTTGGCCGGCAGATAAACCCAAGAAACCAAATCATCTCTCACAACAAAACCGGAAAGAGTATCTCCTGGCAGATGATACCAACCGGATTGTGAAATTATTGAGTCAGAGTGATCGGAAGATAGGCAGGGTGGATATAATGCTTGATAATGCCGGATTTGAGCTGGTATGTGATCTGGGACTGGTGGATACTTTATTTACTCATCAACAGGCTGGAGAAGTCCTTTTGCATACTAAGGCACACCCGACTTATGTTTCTGATGTAATTGGTACTGATGTTGATCAGACCATAGGATTTTTGAAGAATACCGAAGCGGATGAAACCTGTCAGCTGGGGAATCGTCTGGAAGAATATATTAAAGAAAAGAAGCTCAAAGTCAAATCTCACTTTTTCTGGAATTCTCCTCTTCCCATGTGGAATCTTCCCACTGATCTTCAGGAGCAGTTATCCGGGGCAGATCTTCTAATTAGTAAGGGGGACGCAAATTACCGCAGATTACTTGGTGACCTGCAGTGGGATTTCACAATTCCTTTTCATCAGGTCGTGGATTATCTGCCGGTGCCTTTGGCAGCTTTGCGAACTTTAAAGGCAGAGCTGGCAGTGGGTTTGGATTTGGATCAAGTCAGGGAAGTCTATAATCAGGATCCGAATTGGCTGACTGATGGAAAATGGGGCGTGGTGCATTTTGCACCTGGTTTAAAAAAATCAGGATTAGTATAGAACGTACATGATATTTTCAGGAGGGGGAGCTGGGGCGAGAAAATATACAGTCACATTCTGGCTCCAGGGGACATATTTGTCTACTTTATACCCCAGGTCGACCCAATTTGTGCTCCAGGGTACACCACCGCCGACATCTTCGATCGTTCCAAAACCATAACCCGGAATATAAACCTGTGCCCCCTTCATATACCGGTACCAGGCAAGCGTTACAGCAATGGTTCCTTTTTTCAGCACCGCACCACTGGATGTGATCGAGTCACACCCGGGACAGGTGGCATCGTACGATGTCGCCCAGGCTGTAATTTTCCTCCAGTACCTGATTTGCCCATCCGGAGTATTTTCGGTCTGGATGTTAATATTTGTTCCGTAACCGAGTATCCGGGGTTGGGGTTCCTTAATAGTCCATTCTTTTTCAATTTCCCGGGAGATTTCGACCCCATTTTCGTATACAATCCTCAGACGTTGGGCATCGATTCCAAATTCTCCTCCTGATACAATTTGGAGCTGGTCCAGATCCAGGTCGTTGACTGGTTGATATTCCGATGAAAACTGGACTTGTTCCTGGTTCAGAAGTATTTCTTCTTTGACACGCGTGATTTGTATCTGACCATTCTCCGGGAGGGGTTCATTCTCGGGAGGATTACTGTAATCTAGACCCTGTAAAGAGTGTCCAGCTTGTACCAGGGCAGCCCCCACTGTAGTCGCTGTGGTCCGGATAGTTACGGAATCTTCCGGTAGTAGAACCATCAGCGGTTTAGACCGGACCAATTCAACAGACAGAGGGGTTCCATCGAGTTTTGTGTTCAGTGGAATAGAGAGCTGATCGGCTTCAAAAAGTTTAATATCTTCTTTCCAGAGGGCATCTGCGAGAATATCTGCATCGGTTGTGAAATGGAATACTTCATCATCGCTGATAAGTTCTATAGATGTACTGCGGAGGATTTGGATCAAGTGAGATGTTTTTCCTGGCAATGAGGAATTTTCTTGGACGAGGATGCCGTCCACAAAGAGCCTGTCTTTGGGAAAAAGCAGCAGTCCGGCTTCCAGGACAATATTTTCCGGCAGACGCTCTGCTGTATTAAGTGTAATTGTTTGACCATCAGCGGAGATTATTATCTGCTTTGAAATTGACAATAATACTGTTTCTCCACCCCAAAGGAGAGTTTTTGAGGAGGGGCTGACACGATCTGAATCCTGAAGATTGATTCCCTGATCCTCTAGAAAATCATTAACGGTGAAGGCGAAGGTTGTGTGTTCCTGTACTTCTCCATTAATAACCAGAGAGATGGATTTATTAGCTGAAAAAACAATCAGCACTATTCCGATTATAAGAATAATGACAGCGGATATTCTTTGGAGAAGGGGGTTTTTTACCAATTCACGGATATTCATCAATTGTTGACAGAATCTACCTAGTTTTTGGTTTGTAGATAGAAAAGCTTCGGATAGGCAAACCGGCGGCACCCAGAGGATCCTCCTTAGTGCTGCTTCCTTTCGGATCTGACACGGTTCAAAGGGCTCTGCCGCGCCGGACCCACCCGAAGCTTGTGGGCATGATACCGCAGGGAAGAAATGGTGTCAATAATTCCATTTTAACGCCAGTTTCGAGGATTGGGTTTCTCCAGCTTCTTTTTCTGGGATGTAAAAATGATTATGTCTCAGGTCTTTTTGGGGAACCGGGTTTATTTACAAACATTTGAACAAGGACCCCGCCTAGAATAATTAGGAAAATTAATATCGCACCGTATATCAAACCAATCGTATCTCCTGACACAGGCTCAAGAACGGCTTTTTCAGCCTTTGGCGTTGCTGTTGGTGTAGAGTCCGGGTTTATTTGAATGAATACATTATTCGTGAGGAAACTAAGGCTGGCGAGCAGCACAATACTTATCAAAATCAGGAATAATACAAACTGGTAGGTTTTCATGGATAAGGATTTCATTTAGATAACGGGTGCTTAGCACCAGGGGTATTATATCCCAAACCAATCGTAGGATATGATAACAAAGAATGGCTGAGCAGTTTTGTTCTGACAAAGAAAACAATCATAAGGAATTTTTGTTAATCAGGTTTTGGATTTTGTATATTCTGAAATGATAAATCGCTCAGCATTTCTGAGCGATAGTTTTATGGCGGAGGGGGTGGGATTCGAACCCACGATCCCGTAAGGAATACGCGCTCTCCAAGCGCGCGCACTAGGCCAGACTATGCGACCCCTCCAATATCAATTTAGCGGAGGAAATTATACCAAACCGCGGGTTAACTGACAACCGGAAGCATGGGTAGATTCCTGCCGGGATAATGAGAGCTGGTTGCTGGGGCAGGTGTGTTATCCTTAAGCAGACAGGAAATAATTGAAGGACTTGCAGCTATGAAATCAGAGCAAACTGAGATCATTTTTTTAGGGTTGGGATCGAACCTGGGGGATCGGGAAGCCAACCTTCAGAGTGTCGTTCAGGAACTTCCTCCGGTAGTTGAAATTACTACCTTTTCATCACTTTATGAAACTGAACCCTGGGAGTTCCGGGACCAACCGAATTTTCTAAACCAGGTTGTGCAGGCTAAAACAAAGCTATCTCCCCGGGAGCTGCTGATATATCTTAAAAAAATTGAAAAGAAGATTGGCAGAAAACCAAGTTTTGTCTATGGTCCCCGATTGGTGGATATTGATATCCTCTTATATGGAAATATGATTATCAATGAGATTAACCTGGTAATCCCCCATAATAAAATAGCTGAAAGGGCTTTTGTCCTTGTACCTCTAGCAGAAATCACTCCGGATTTATTGCTCCCTGACTCTGTAAAAACGATCAGTGAATTATTAGAGGTAATTGATTCTTCAGACGTTTCCCTTTACGAAGGGCCTCAGGAATAAAATATTGGTCAGTATTCCTTTCCTCTCCGCCGGTCTGTTCTTTCTAAACCTTATCTTGCTATTGGTATTCCAGTTGCGGAAAATAAATCTTAATAAACTGCAGTTCTGGTTTATGGTGACATCCGGAGCAGCCTGGCTGTTGTCTCTGGGGTTCAGTATTACAAATCCCGAGATCAGGTTAAATCTTGATTGGAACCCCGGATCTATTCTCCTTTCCAAGCCGGCTTTGATTTTTGATGGGATATCGATTCCGCTGGCATTGTCCCTGGCGGGAATAATCCTCTATACAGCACTGAGCCAGCGATTTTCAACGCCTCAGCTTGCCTGGATTTCCACACTGGGTGGTATTTGTTATTTGACGGTTAATTCGGATAATGTATACACATTTTTATTGTTCTGGACGCTTATTGAGATTTATTTGATCACCTATTCGGTATTAAATCAGGGGGTTACCGAAAGGGATTTCCAATTAATCCTTCCCATTGTTGTGCGATTAGGAACTCCACTTTTATTAATCTATGCTGCCATGATTGGTATGGAAGAAGGAATCAATGCACATTTTTCCGGGTTTAATACCGCAGCGGGACCGATATTATTAGTTGCTGGTGGATTTGGTTTGATCGTTTTGTTCCTTGGCGCAGAAATAACAACCTTTGCTGGGGAGAGGGAGGACCTAGAACGAATTCACCGGCTTTTACTTGCTGCTATCAGTATCATGCTGATCACCCGGGGTGCGGAATTAATGGATCCGATTTTAGTTCAGCCAGGACTGAAAATCATCATTGCAATTCTCTCAATGCTTTTGGGATTTTTTTCAATCATATCAACAAGCCGCGAGCTATCCATTAAGATTTGGAGTTATGGCGTTGTTGGCTTGATTATAGCAAGCGCCCTGATTTCATCATCTTCAAGCTTTTCCTGGGGAATGGTTTTATTACTGCCTGGAGCATTGAT
>JAZFRV010000279.1:0-10473 GCA_036445875.1 Anaerolineales bacterium | reverse complement strand
TTGTCAGTTGCATGTTTAATATCAATCCCCTCAATATATGCGAGCGCTGAAGAGCGTACTCTTTAGTGCTTGTTTTTGTGCGTTTTTGAACTAAAACATCTGTTCTATTTGGCAGAGCTGCTTAATTGGAAAAAATCAGGCCTCAATAAGTGGAATAAACTCGGGTTTTAATCTGAATTCTCCAGACGGAAATTTTCAGGAAGAGACCTATCTTGCAGACAGGACTGGGCAGTTCAACAGAATATTTAAAGCACATTTTTGGTGAGGGTCGTCCTATTATCGGTTGATAGAGTGAAAAAACAGGAGGTTTTCGAGTGAAATCTAAGGGGATGAAAAAACTTCGAATCGGGATAGCTTCACCAAAAACCATCCGCAGTTGGTCCTACGGAGAAGTATTAGAACCGGAAACCATTAACTACCGGCGCTTACGTCCAGAGAAGGATGGATTGTTCTGTGAGGCCATATTCGGCCCAACCCGTGATTACCAATGTCATTGTGGTAAATATAAAAATATTCGTTACAAGGGAATAGTCTGTGATAAATGCGGAGTTGAGGTTACCCGTTCCGCTGTCCGCAGAGAAAGAATGGGTCATATTGAGCTGGCAGCTCCCGTGGCTCATTTGTGGTTTTCCCGCCGAATCCCATCTATTCTAGGCAGATTGCTTGATATGTCCCGGCGCGATCTTGACCGGGTTCTCTACTTTGCGCAATATATTGTTACCTATGTAGATGAGGAAGGACGCAAAAAAGCCCTCGAGCAGCTGGATACCAGATTTACATCCGACGAAGGAGAAGTAGGGGAAGTCTTCACTGAAGAAATTAGTCTCAAAGAAATTGAACGGGAAGATAAACTTTCTGAGCTCGAAGCCAAGCAGGATGAAGTTGGAACCCGTTTTGAT
Source organism: Anaerolineales bacterium (assembly GCA_036445875.1). Taxonomy (GTDB): domain Bacteria; phylum Chloroflexota; class Anaerolineae; order Anaerolineales; family UBA11858; genus B10-G9. Next base: position 9,574 of record JAZFRV010000279.1, on the reverse strand, counting down.
GAACAAATTGCTTCCGAGTTGGAACCTGTTATTAAACAGGGCCAGCGGCTTGAGAAAACACTGCAAGATGGTGTTGATACGGCAGTCAAAGACGATTTAATTTTCCCAGAAACCGAAGTGGTGATTGTGAAGAAAGGGAAAAAAATCAGCACAAAACATATTGCAAATATTCAGGAAGTTGTGAAACAGCGCCTAGCAGATATCGAAGAAAGTCTCCAGGAAGAAAAAGATAACGAATTAGAGCACATCAAACTGGATGTCGCCAGGGTTCGAGCTGAAACTGCACAGGGAATTTCCCAACTACGTGAGAACCGGGAGACGGCTCTTGATTCAGCCCAGTCGGATTATAAGCGACTGCGGGCAGAATTGCTTAATCTGCAGCCCCTGATATTCCTGGGCGAAGCGGAATTTCGAGAACTACGGTCTCGTTGGGGTCAAATATTCCAGGCTGAGATGGGAGCTGAAGCATTTTATGATATTTTAAAACGCCTTGACCTGGACGCATTATCTAAAGAACTCTGGCATGAAATTCGTACTACTGGAAGTAAACAGAAACGGAAGAAAGCAACCAAGCGTCTTAAAGTTGTGGATGCCTTTCAGAATACAGAAAATCAACCGGAATGGATGATTTTGACTGTTCTACCCGTAATCCCACCTGATCTGCGCCCGATGGTACAGCTGGATGGTGGACGTTTTGCTACTTCAGATCTAAATGATCTTTACCGGCGCGTGATTAATCGCAACAATCGGCTAAAACGGTTGTTGGAATTGGGCGCACCGGATGTAATTGTAAGAAATGAAAAACGCATGCTTCAGGAAGCAGTGGATTCCCTGATTGACAATTCCCAGCGCGGGAAAGCTCTTTCCCGCAGAGGCAGACGGGAATTAAAATCCCTCAGCGATATGCTGAAAGGAAAAAAAGGACGCTTCCGCAGAAACCTGCTTGGAAAACGTGTGGATTACTCCGGTCGTTCAGTAATTGTATCCGGTCCGAAGCTGGAAATGTCCCAGTGTGGTCTGCCAAAAAAGATGGCGCTGGAGTTATTCCGGCCCTTTGTGATTTCAATTCTCGTAAAACGGGGATTTGCAACCAATGTAAAGGGAGCCAAGCGCTTGATTGAACGAAATCGGCCAGAGGTTTGGGAAGCTCTGGATGAAGCCGTTAAGAGTCGACCGGTTCTTTTGAACCGAGCCCCGACCTTGCATCGTCTGGGTATTCAAGCATTTGAACCCCAATTGATTGAAGGAAGTGCGATTCAACTTCATCCCCTGGTGTGTCCTGCATTTAACGCAGACTTTGACGGGGATCAGATGGCGGTCCATGTGCCTTTATCACAAAGAGCGGTAACGGAAGCCCGGGAGTTGATGCTCTCGACTAAAAACTTGCTCAAACCGGCCAATGGTGAACCAATTATTGCTCCATCCAAAGATATGGTGCTGGGTGTGTTTTTCCTCACTCGCGAGGATGAAAGACCGTATCCTGGCGATGGCCGTGCATTTGCGACCACGAATGAAGTGGAAGCAGCATTTCATCTGGATCAGGTGAAAATCCCCACTAAAATTAAGTTGCTAACGAATACTTGGTACGACGTGGATGGCGAGAGATTGGACCAGCCAGAAGAACGAGTGATCGATACCACTGTTGGACAGACCATATTTAACCTGGCGCTTCCCCCCGAAGTTCAGTTTGTGAACTGGCCGCTGATGAAGGGAGATGTGAAGGACCTGATTACAGAAATATATGAATACTGTGATCATGACACAACCACCAAGGCAGCCGATGAGATCAAAGATCTAGGATTTGAATTTGCGACCAAATCTGGCTACTCGATTGCCGTGTCAGATTTGGAGATTCCTCCGGAAAAACAGGAGATTGTTCAGAAAGCCCTTGAAAAAGTCCGTGAGGTGGAGCGCAGCTTCCGCCGCGGTTTATTGACAAGCCAGGAGCAGGATGACAGGGTTATTGATATCTGGCAAAAAACTACTTCATTAGTAGGAGATGCCGTTAAAGCCAACATGGATCCCCATGGCAACATGGCGGTAATGGCTCTCTCAGGCGCGACCAAGGGTGGATTTGGTCCTGTATCCCAGCTGGCGGGTATGCGAGGATTGATGGCTGATCCTTCCGGTCAGATTATTCCTCTGCCAATCCGGTCCAGTTTCCGGGAAGGACTAACTGCTCTGGAGTACTTCATTTCCAGTCATGGTGCTCGGAAAGGTCTGGCTGATACGGCTCTGCGAACAGCTGACGCTGGTTACCTGACCCGCCGTCTGGTTGATGTGTCTCAGGATGCAATCATCAATGATGATGATTGTGAAACTGAGGATGCCATTGTCCTAGAACGCTCTGATGATATCGCAGGGCAGATCCTGCAGGATCGAGTGTTCAGCAGGGTATTGGCTGAGCACGTTGTGGATGATGATACAGGCGAAATCCTGTTTGAGAAAGGCACTCTGGTTTCTCGGGAGATTGCCCGGAAAATCCAGCGATCCTCAGTAGAAAGCGTCCGGGTTTATTCCCCGCTGACCTGCAAACTCGAATATGGAGTGTGCGCCAAGTGTTACGGGTTGGACCTGGGCCGTGGTGAACCAGTCAGTAAAGGAGCAACAGTGGGTATTGTTGCAGCTCAATCGATTGGCGAACCCGGTACACAACTGACGCTCAGAACTTTCCATACCGGCGGTGTAGCGGCAGTCAGTGATATCACGACTGGTTTGCCCCGTGTGGAAGAATTGTTTGAAGCTCGGAAAGCTCCTAAAGGAGAAGCAGTCCTGACAGAAATTGCTGGCAAAGTGAGCATTGAAAAATCGGATCGCTATAGTGATATGCGAGTAGTCCGGGTGACACAAAGTGAAATGGTCAGTGATATATATGAACTTAAAAAAAGCTGGAGAAAGAGAGTAAAAGATGAAGATAAAGTAGAGGAAGGAGATCTACTCGCCTCCCTGAATGCGGACAACCAGTTGAAAGCTAAGAACGCTGGACGGGTTCGCATCGAAGACAGAACCATTATCGTCTCATATGAAGTAAGAGATGAGAAGTTTTATGAAATCCCCAGCAATTCTAGACTGGCGGTAGACGAAGGGGAAATGGTAGAGCCAGCTCAACGTTTGACCGAGGGTTCTCTGAATACACATGATATACTGCGCATCAGCGGCCGTGATGCCTGTCAGCAGTATATGCTCATCGAAGTGCAGAAAGTATACCGATCACAGGGACAGACCATTCACGACAAACATTTTGAAATCGTGATCGCCAAGATGATGTCCCGGGTGGACGTAACCGATTCTGGAGATTCGGATTCCCTCCCGAGGGAATTAAGCAATCGGATCGCTGTTATGCAGGAAAACGAAGAATTGCTTCAAGAAGGAAAACGTCCATTGAAATACAATGATGTACTGCTGGGAATTACCAAAGCAGCCCTGAATACGGATTCTTTTCTATCAGCAGCTTCTTTCCAGCACACCATCAAGATTCTTACTCAGGCAGCTGTCAACCGTGACGAAGATCCCCTGTTTGGTCTGAAAGAAAACGTGATCATCGGTAAATTAATTCCTGCTGGAACAGGATTTGTCCGCGGACCAGTCTCTCCCGAAGATGAACCGCTTCAGATTGAAGAAGACCTTAAGGTAGCTGAAGGGGATGTTGATTCGGAAACTGTTGCTGAAGTCCAAGCAGCTGAGGAGATTATAGATGAAGGAATTCCAGCAAAGTAAAGATTAATAATTTGGAAACGGTTTCCTTATGGAAACCGTTTCCTTAAAGTTGAAAGCTGCGATCCGGAACCTCACAGGTTTTCGGATCGTTTTTGATTAAGATATTGATAAGAAACAGCATCCTTATAGTACCTGTTTCTTATATTTGCCATCCCCTTTTGGTGGAAGTTCGAAAGGTGGAGAGGTTTTCATGTTATAATGCTCATCGATCAAATTCCCAAAATACTTTTAATGAGGAAACCCTACGGAATACGAAACGTGGAGAAAATACCGCAGTCATCGTATTCCGTGTTGTGTTGTAGTTGGAGGAACTATGGATATTGGTCTTGTCCGACCTATTGATATTGACGATGAAATGCAGCAGTCATATTTGGATTATGCGATGAGCGTAATAGTCTCTCGGGCGCTCCCAGATTCCCGGGATGGATTGAAGCCAGTTCATCGCCGGATCCTGTATGCGATGCATGACATGAATATGGGACCGGAATCATCGTATAAAAAATCCGCTCGTATTGTTGGAGAAGTATTGGGTAAATATCACCCCCATGGTGATATGGCGGTATATGAATCTATGGCTCGCATGGCCCAGGATTTCTCCATGCGCTATCCGCTGATAGATGGCCAGGGTAACTATGGTTCGATCGATGGTGATTCCCCGGCAGCTATGCGGTATACCGAAGCCAGAATGGCTTTGCCAGCGAGCTTGATGTTAGAAGATCTTGAAAAGGACACAGTCATTTTCAGGGATAATTTTGACGGAACCCTCAAGGAACCCGGCGTGCTTCCGGCAGCTTTCCCCAATTTGCTTGTGAATGGTGTAACCGGTATTGCAGTAGGTATGTCCACCAGTATCCCGCCTCACAATCTGGGGGAGATTGTTGATGCGCTGGACTACATGCTCAAGAATTGGAAAGCCATGGATAAAATTACCGTGGAAGAGTTAACCCAAATTATTCAAGGACCAGATTTCCCCACCGGTGGAGTGATCATTGAAGATAAACGCCGAACTGGTCTTAAAAGCGCCTATGGTGTAGGACGGGGGAAAATCCGAGTCAGGGCGAAAGCTATAGTTGAAGAAATGTCTAGGGGAAGACATCGGATAGTGATCACCGAAATTCCATACATGACCAAAAAGGTGACTGTATTGGAACGAATTGCCAAACTGGTACGTGATGAAGAGCTGGAAGGTATTGCGGATTTGAGAGATGAGTCTGATCGTCAGGGGATGCGGATAGTAATTGAGTTGATGAAATCCGCCGACCCGGAAGAGGTGTTGGAAGCGCTCTTTAAACGCACCACCCTGGAAAATACTTTCAGTATCATAATGCTTGCCCTGGTAGATGATGAACCAAAATTACTGAGTTTGAAGGCTGCGCTGCTGGTTTATCTTGAACACCGATTTGCAATTGTTAGAAGTAGATCACAACATGATTTGAAAAAAGCCCAAGCCAGGGAGCATATCCTGGAAGGAATCTCAGTTGCGCTGGATAATCTGGATGCCGTAATTGAAATCATCCGTAACTCTCGTTCAGCGCAGACCGCCCGCAATAACCTGATGCGAGAATTATCATTGACCGAAATTCAAGCCCAGGCGATTTTGGATATGCCGCTTCGGCGACTGGCTGGTATAGAGCGAAAAAAGATTGAGGAAGAGTATAAGCAGATAAAAAGACTTATCAAGAAACTTGCCAGTTTAATCAAATCTCCTAAAAAGATAAGAGAAGTTGTTGGATTGTCTCTTCAGGAAATCAAGGAAAGGTTCTCCGATCCTCGCCGAACTCAAATCGCTATGGTGGAAGGGGGCGTGGATGCAGCGCCAATGCAGCTCACCCAGCTTACTCCCTCAGAGAAAGTTTGGGTGGTGATTAATCGGGATGGATTGGTGTCTAGAACTCCAGGCAATGATCCTCCTCGTCCCAGCGGTTGGGATGTGCCCAATTGGATGGTCAGAGTAAATACCAGGGATACGCTGTACCTGGTTTCAGAGAATGGTGAAGCCGCTGCAATCCCGACTCATACCGTGCCGGAGACGGAGAAACCATCTCTGGGCACACACTTTTCCAAATTAACCCCATTTAATGGAGATACCCAACTTGGTTCTATATTTGGTGTTCCTCCCAAAGAAGATCGTGATGAGAGCTGGCATGTGGTAACCGTAACTGAACAGAGTATGTTAAAGAAGAGTGAGATCAGTGAATTGCCCGGTCCTTCCGCACAGATCTTTACGTTAGTGAAGGTGAATGAAAAAGATAAGGTGGTATCAATCCGGTTAAGTGATGGCAAAAAAGATATCTTCCTGGCCACCAGCCAAGGCAAGGCAATTCGATTCAATGAAGAAGATGTTCGACCGATGGGATTGGTGGCTGCTGGTGTAAATGGTATGAAATTGGATCAATCCGACCGGATTATCGGAATGGAATTACTTCCGATAAAAGGAGAGCTGTTTTTCCTAACTGCTTCAGGTAGAGCAAAACGAGTTGAACAAAACGATTTCCCGATTCAGGGAAGGTACGGAAAAGGAGTAATCGCCTGGAAGATCCCGGAAGGGGATGAATTGGTAGGAATGACAGCTGGCAAGGGAACGATGAGGGTGACCATACACTTGAAAGAGTTCGCGCCAAAATCTACCCGTTTGGATGATGCCCCTCTCCAAACCAGGGTTGCTCAAAAAGGAAAAGATGTTGTGGAAATGCGAGATGAAGACCGCGTGACCCTGCTTACAATCCCCTGGGAAATGATCCGGCCGGTTTCTGAGAAATAGAAATCTATATTCTGCGATCTACTAATCCATGGAAAATTCCGAGAAATGATAGGCTATCTTTCCATCTATCATGCCTATTGTATCGCTGCCGTTCTGAACATTCCCGATGGATGATTTTGCTGTCCAACTGATGTGTCGGATATTGCCGGTTCCTGTGAAACTTGCCAGGTTAAAAACGGCATCAGGCAGTATTTCATTAAAGAGTGTGGCACACCAACTTTTAATAGATTCCTTTCCCTGCACTGTCCTCTCGCTGGTGATGTGAACTGCCTGATCCTGGTAGAGAGCCGCTACTTTTACGGGGTCGTGTGAATTAAGAGCCTGGATGAGCAGCTCAGCAATATCATCAGGGGGTTGGGGCTCTGCTCCCCATTCAAAATCCCTGATTGTCCGCCAAATCTCTGCCGGTATTTTGTTGTGCAGATTGCTCCATTCCCAGAAATTTACCCCGGATAAATTCATTGACTTGGCTTTTTGCATAAACTCTTTTACTTCAGAGGCCAGAGGAGTCCACCCCCATTCGGTAAAAGCGGCCCCGGTTGGGAAGATGGGTGGTTTGTAGGTGAGGTTCTGGAACTCGGCAACACTTTGTTTAAGCTGTGCCCCGGGATTATGGGCCTGCATCCAATACACCTGGGGCATGTTTAAGTCACATTTTTTTAGGAATTCATCCCAAGGAAATTGAGGGTGATAAGAGGGATACCGGTATGAACTCAAGGCAACTGGAATGTCATTAATCTCTGATCTTAATATATTCATAAATGTTTTTGCTGCTGCGTATTTTCCCCTGTAGAAACCTTCTGCATTCAATACATATCCATCGAGACCCAATCCCCGAATGCGGTTAATCGCTTTTTCGGCTTCTTGGGAAGGTTGATCACCGAATAGGTAATGCCAACCCCAGGCCTGAATTCCCGTACTCTTTAATGCCTGAACCAGAGGGGGAACCAGATCAATCGATTTATCCCAATCGTAGTTATAGCTGTAGACACCGTTGGCGATTTTTATCAGAACATGACTGTAGTGTGCCTTGATTGCCATTTCAATTATTTTATCGGTATCGCCATTAAAACAATTCGGGATTTTCCAGATATACATTCCTTTTCCGGTTAACATAGGCGTTCCTCACTATTATTCATGTTTGTCTTGCTTTTGTCATTTCTTATTTATGCTATGATAGTTGCGCTCTTTTCCCAGACTTTGAAATACTCAAATGGTTTAGGGTGCATTTAACGCTTTCGTCAGAATGCGCCGGATCGCGTTAAAGTTGGGCAGCTGTACTTGCGCTCCTCCTGGGGTCACCCACGAGGTAACTACATCTTGATTAATATAGAATTGTTTAATGAGAGATCTATCTGTTAGTTTTATCGCAGTTTGAGACAGGGAGACCACTGTTCCCAGGTCAAGGTTTGTAGTTATATTGTTGAGGTAGGTGTCGTACAGTTTTGGGATCTTGGTAAGAATATCCAAAGACAAAAAACGATCGAGTATAGCACCCAAAACCAGCTGCTGGCGGACATTGCGACTAAAATCGTTGGTTGTCATCCGGGACCTGGCATACCAAAGAGCTTCTTTACCTAATAAAAGTTGACTGCCTTGATATACACAATGGTCCAATCCGTGATTCCAATTATCATCGCAAACCGTTTGCGGAACATCGACATAAATCCCACCCAGATCGTTAATGATATATTCAAATGTCCACAGGTTGATCAGAATGTAATAATCTGGTTCAAACCCGAAATTATGCATGAAGGTCTGCTTCAGGATAGGAAATCCTCCATGGGCAAAAGCAGTATTGATACGCTGATCGGTCCATTTAGGAATAAAGATATATAGATCACGAGGAAACGAGGTGACGCTAACCGTGTCTTCCTTGGTATTGATCGTTACCAGGATGATAGTATCTGTTCTACCGATATAGCCTTTAAATCTCTGATCAGATCCCAGAAGAACGATATTTATCTGTCCATCCGGTTGGGAAATGGGATCAACTCCCCGGGTATTACTGACTGGTTTGATATTCTGTGGTTTAGGAGTGATGGTAGGAGTTGAAGTTGGATAGTCTGTTGGAATATAGGTTTCTGTAGAGGTTAGAGGTTGAAAAGCGGTGGCTGTTGGCGTGGAACCTGGGGGAACATCTAATACCGCTACTTTTGTTATTGACGCAGTTGAATAGGTCAATCTGCTACTAAGTATAGGGACTAGAAATACCAAAACCAGAAGTGTCAATCCCAGTATAAGAATAAGACCGCGTTTGTTATTTAGCATAATCTGGCTATTCCCTGCAAATTCCGAACCTCCAGCTGAGAGGGTTCGAAGTCATTAACCCGAGAAAGTTCCTATCAACCTCTTACCTGGGGGTAATTAAAACCCAGTTAACGGATAAGGAGTAATATTTATCCTGCCTGTAGAGAAAGGTAGCAAGAATCGTACCAGTTTACCGCATCTTCGCAGGATTTTCATCTGATTGGAAAGCTAACAGCAAACTTACTATTGTTCCTTCCCCCAGTTTGCTTTCGACCCACATTCTCCCGCCTTCATTTTCAACCAGGTTTTTTGTGACGTATAAATTAGTCATTACCTGGTTCAATTTTTCCTGCTGATCTGCATTTAGATGATCGTGTAACACCGCAGCAATTTCATCAGGTAAATATCCATCACCCTGATCTGCAATCTTAATATGAGCAAAATGCTGAGTTTGATCCTCCTCGTAAATCTGAGTTCGGATGTTTATTTCGCCTTCGACCTTTGATTCTTCCACTGCGTTGGATATCAGGAATGATAAGATTTCCTGGAATAAGGCATGGTTCATGGTTAAGAGTGGAGGATTATCAGGTAAATCAATTTCGATTTCGATTTTCTTTTTCTTGATCAGTTTACCCATATCTTCCAGGCAGTTTTGAATCCCTTCTTCAAGATTGGCTGATCGTTTGCTGTCCGGATCTTCCGAATAAGGTTCCGCTTCCTGTTCTTGCCGATCTGCATCAACCAGTACCTCAGGTGGTATCTCAGGAGATACTTCTTTTCCGATACCCTGAATTTCTTTTTCAATCACCAAGATATACTTTCGTAAAGCCTCGGTTGATTCCTTTT
>JAZFRV010000278.1:0-5800 GCA_036445875.1 Anaerolineales bacterium | reverse complement strand
CCAAAAGAACTCACGGCAGCTCTACGTGAGGATACATCTTCTGGTAAGAACCAGGGCCTGGTTTCTGAATTCACATAAAAATAGGATTCTTCAATATTTAAGGCTGAAGAAGGTTTTTGAACATTAATAGTCGGCGGGAGAACTTTATGATGCAAGGCAAGAGCAGTTTTTATCATGCCTGCGGCTCCTGCGGCAGCTTTTGTATGTCCAATCTGCGATTTAACTGAACCGATCGCTATGGATTGTTTTAGACCATTGGGAGTTCCAAATACAGCGCTCAAACCATTAAATTCAGCAGGATCTCCTGCTTTTGTTCCCGTACCATGAGCTTCAACTAATCCAATCGTTTGGGGGGCAAAACCTGCTTCTTCATAAGCCCGTTTGATTGCTAGAGATTGTCCCGAGGGGCGGGGAGCGTAAATGCTTTTATATCTCCCATCGCTGGAACTGCCGATTCCGCGTATAACAGCATAAATTCGGTCCCCATCTCTCTCTGCATCTTCTAGGCGTTTTAACACCATCATGCCCAATCCTTCCCCGATTAACATCCCATCTGATTCTTCATCAAAGGGACGAATTATTTCAGAAGGCGAAAATGCAGGTGTTTTACTGAAGCATAAAAAAGTGAAGGGCGAATTGTCGGCATCTACACCGCCTGTGATCATCATCTCAGCGCGGCCTTCCACCAACTCACTTACAGCTGTTTTTACTGCAGCCAAACTGCTGGCACAAGCCGCGTCTACGACAGTGTTCATTCCGCCGAGATCTAAGCGGTTTGCTATTCGGCCAGCAATTACATTGCCCAGTAAACCCGGGAATGAGTTTTCATTCCAGGGAGCGTAAGCAAGTTTAATTTTGTCGATGATGATATCTGTATCTTCTTCAGAGATACCACTGCTTTCAAGGACTCTTTTCCAGATTGGATACTGCAGCCGGGAGCTCAAATCAGTGATCAGTTTCTGCCCGCCGGCAACACCTAGAACAACCCCTGTTGCTTCTCGATTAAACTCCACATCGGTACCATAGCCGGCATCTTCCATTGCATCCCTCGCCACAACCAGTCCCAGCAGCTGAGATGAATCCGTAACCTCTAGAAGGTTCGGAGGTAATCCAAACTCAAGTGGATTAAATTCAATGTCAGGTATAAAACCGCCCTTTTTACAATAGGTTTTATCAACAGCCTTTGGATCAGGATCATAATAATCATCTGTGTTCCAACGTGATGCGGGAACATCGGTGATCCCATCAATTTTATTCAGGATATTATCCCAATACTCGGCTAATGTTGCGGCTTTTGCAAAAACCGCCGCTTGTCCAATAATCGCGATGGGAGTTTGTTGAAGTAAGTTGGAATTCATGCTTTATTGCTCCTTGAGAATTCAACCTGTGATTCTTGGTTGAATAAACTCAGGATGATCATCCTCTGGACGATATCATCTCATTTATCTTCACTGAACTGCCCAGCACAATCGTACCGATCAGAATTTTTAAAATATCACCAATTATAAAAGGCATAAGCCCCAATTGAAGGGCTTGGGATTCACCGATAAACTGGACTAGCCAGAATAATCCAAATATATAGATAAATATATTTCCTATGAGCATTGAGAAACCGAAATAAATAAGGGATTTATCGTGCCTTAACTCCATCAGGATTCCTACCATATAAGCGGCTGCAATAAACCCGATCAAATATCCACCCGTTGGCCCTGCTAATACAATGAACCCGGATTTTCCCCCAGCAAAAACGGGAAGACCAATCGCTCCCTGGAATAGATAGAGGCCAACTGCGGCTGCACCCCGATTTTTCCCAAGCAGTGCTCCCAGCAGTAGGACTATCAGAGTCTGGCCGGTAATCGGAACAGGACTAAAAGGCAGATAAAATGAAAATTGAGCACTGATCGCAAGCAGCCAGGAAGCTGCCAGGATCAATACAACCTGGGTTGTTTTCTTGGATATTGATTCTTGGGGTTGGATGATATCTATATAATTCATGAGATTACCTCAAATAAAAAAATAACAGTCTCCTGATTAACGGTTTGGATTATCATCAGGGTCTATGGATATTAACAACACGCCTTTGTCCACTTGGTTACCAGGTTTTGTGTAGATTTTTGTAATAGTCCCTGAATTTGGAGTGCGAATTTTCATCTGCATTTTCATTGCTTCTTGAATTAATATGGTGTCCCCTTCCTGAACATGATCACCTTCATTAACCAGGATATCTATAATAAGACCCGGCATGGGAGACTTTATTTGACCAGTTTTTTGATCAGAAGTCTTAGTCTGGTTGTGAAAACCAAAGACGACCTCTGCGGAAAGATGGTTTCCATTAATTTGGATGTCATAGGATCCATTTTGATTGGATTGCAGATATGCTTCTATATTGCGTTTCCGATCTCGCAAAATATGCAATCCATTGCCATTGATGGATTCAAGATCAAACTCAAATTGATCGCCATTAACGAGCAATAGATCTTTTTCGATCCTTACATCATACGTTCGGGCACCCACATATACTCTATAATCTGCCATTATTCCTCATTGGGCGAAATCATTTTCTTTCACGAACCGGTATTTGTTTGTTCCTGCCAGGCTTTTTGCCGCCAGGGATTTATTCCCTCTTTTTCTTTATGTTCCTGGAAATTTCGCTCTTTGTGGATATGGAGCGCGGCAGCAACCGCGGCATATCGAGTTAGTGTTTCCTCAGGAATCAACTCTGTAGGATTAAAATCATCCAGGAAAGTAGTGTCGATTTTTCCTATTTGATAAGGATGAGAATCAAGAATTTGAGTTAAAAATACCAAGTCGGTTTTAAGCCCACCGATTTGATATTCAGTTAGTCCTCGTTTCAATCGGTTGATTGCTATTTGCCGATTCTCACCCCAGGCGATGACCTTAGATAACATAGAATCGTAATCAGTTGTTACTTCCATGCCCTGATAGAGAGCACTGTCTACTCGAATACCAGGTCCGCCCGGTTCTTTTAAGTATGAGATTTCTCCTGTTGTTGGTATAAAACCTTCTTCTGGATTTTCAGCGAGAATCCTGGCTTCGATAGCCGCTCCCTGAGGATTGATATCGGATTGGACCAAAGACATCTCACCCGTGAGCGCTAATTGGATTTGTTCCCGGATTAGATCAATCCCGGTAACCATTTCAGTAACAGGATGTTCAACCTGGATGCGGGGGTTAACTTCAATGAAATAAAATTGGCGGTTTTGATCCATTAGAAATTCTACAGTTCCCAGGCTCCGATAGTTCAGCTGTTTGCCCAGCTGACAGGCTGCAGCTGTGATACTATCCCGTTCCTTTGGGGATAATTCAGATGCCGGTGCTTCTTCAATGAGTTTTTGGTGGCGCCTTTGAATCGAACATTCCCTTTCACCAAATGTTAATACTTTGCCATTTCCATCGCCAAGAATTTGAACCTCGATATGACGGGCTTTTTGAACCAATGGTTCTAAATAAATGGTGCCATCTCCAAAGGCAGCGATCGCTTCTTCCCTTGCCAGGTCTACAACATCCGCCAACTCATCCTGAGATCGAGCCAGCCGTATGCCTTTCCCGCCGCCACCTGCTATTGCCTTGACGAGGACAGGGAAAGAAAGATTATTCCCTATCTGGGATAGAAGCGGTAAACCTTGAAGTGGTTGATCGGGTCCTGGCAGTACCAGTAAACCTGCCTCCCGGGCTGCTTTTCGAGCCAATAGCTTATCTCCAAAGATTGACATGGTATGAGGACGAGGTCCAATAAAAAGCATGCCTGCATCTTCCACAGCTTCCCCGAATTTCGGATTTTCAGATAGGAAACCATATCCCGGATGAACAGCGGTGGCGTTTGTTTTTTTACAAGCATCAAGCAGGGCGGGAATATTCAGGTAACTCTCGGAGGGTTTGGTAGGACCAATCTTGATTGCCTCATCCGCATAGCGAGTATGCAGGGCGTTTCGGTCAGTATCTGAATATACAGCGACAGTCGGAATATCCAATTCCTGGCAGGTCCGTACAATTCTTACGGCAATTTCGCCTCTATTGGCGATTAAGAGTTTCATATCCATTAACCAACTTATAAAGGAATGTTTCCATGTTTCCGATTTGGAGTTGGCAACCTTTTATCCTGAAACATATGTAATGCTTGAATGATTCGTGATCTTGTCTCCTCAGGAGAGATAATGTCGTCAATATGACCTTCCGCGGCTGCGAGAAACGGTGACGCAAACTTTTCGCGGTAAGCTTCAGCGAGTTCCGTTTGAAGTAAATCTGGATCTGCTGAGCTGGCAAGGGCTTTCCTGTTTAGAATTTTTACTGCACCTTCCGGTCCCATAACTGCGATTTCTGTTTGAGGCCAGGCAAAATTCTGGTCCCCGGCTAAATGTTTGGAGCCCATAACAATGTACGCCCCACCATATGCTTTGCGCAAGATCAGTGTAATTTTTGGGATGGTCGCTTCCGCGTAAGCAAATATTAATTTTGCACCATGACGGATTATCCCCTCGTGTTCCTGCTCGATTCCTGGTAAAAATCCAGGAGTATCCACAAGTGTGATTACTGGGATATGAAAGGAGTCACAAAAACGGATAAATCGGGCACCCTTATCCGAGGCATTAATATCAATTACGCCGGCATAGTAGTCTGGTTGATTTGCTACAATTCCAACCGGAATACCATCCAGACGGGCAAAACCGATCACTAGATTCTCCGCATATCCTTGTTGAATTTCCAGGAACTCAGAGTTGTCAACCAAAATATCAATGACACGGTGGATATCATAGGGTTCATTTGGTTGCTGGGGAACTACTTTAGCCAATTTTGGAGTGAGCCTTTGCGGGTCATCCGCAGAATTTATTACAGGCGGGGGGACGATGTTATTTGCTGGAAGATAACTTAGCAGCAACCGAACCTGTTCCATGATTGTTTTTTCATTCGGGGCTTTAAAATGAACAACACCGCTTTGAGCATGATGAACCTCTGCACCCCCCAGAGACTCCCCATCAATCTCTTGGTGAGTAACCTCTTTAATTACGCCTGGACCGGTGATGAACATCTGAGATGTCCCTTCAACCATAAATACAAAGTCTGTTATGGCCGGAGAATAGACTGCTCCTCCAGCACATGGACCGAGGATAACGGAAATCTGCGGAATCACACCAGATGCTTGAACATTTCTGTAGAAAATATCCCCATAGGCTGCCAGGGAATTAACGCCTTCTTGTATTCGAGCACCTCCAGAATCGTTTAGCCCAATCAATGGTGCCCCATTTTGAATGGCCAGATCCATAATCCTGGCGATCTTTTTACCGTGAATTTTTCCAACGGATCCCCCCATCACGGTAAAATCTTGTGCAAATAGGTAGACTGGTCGTCCATTTATTTCTGCTTTTCCGGTTATTACGCCATCTCCGTAAGTAGTGGATTTCCCATTTTCTGAGGAATTAGCATCCTGAGATGCGAAAAGCCCGATCTCTTGGAAACTATCGGAATCTACCAGGTCGTTTATTCTTTCCCGGGCTGTTAACTTTCCTTTTTTATGTTGCAGTCTAATGCGATCCTTACCGCCGCCGAGGATTGCATACCTGCGTAATCTTTCTAAAAAGCCGATATTTTTACTCATAATTGGCCTCAAATGAAGGCGTTGTGTATTGCTACTATTCACGCTATAACACCATTAAGTTGAATGTGTTACGGTATAAAAAAAATTAAGTATTGAATCCCGTATATTTCCCCCTTGAGAAAAATTGATTCCTAGTTACTATAAGTAGATCTAATCTGAATACCAGAGTCGTTAAACGTGAATTCT
>JAZFRV010000277.1:0-2086 GCA_036445875.1 Anaerolineales bacterium | reverse complement strand
AATCTAGATATAAAGTTAGAAATCAATCGGACGAAGCGATACCCTAATTTTGGTGGCAGGTATTTACCGATCAGGATTGATACTCGGACTGAGAATTTACTGTTAAGCATCCCTTGAAGAGACATAGAGGGTAACCAAAATAAAATAGAGTAAAGTCTTTTACTTGTTGGTAGTTTCTTTGCTGATGGATTTAATACCTTCGATTAAAACGGGAACTCCCCTTATGACACAAACAAAGACACTGATCCAGGTGAGGGCGATGGCTATTTGATATATAAAACTACTTAGATTAGTTCCTTTTGATAACATGGCATAAGCCAGGGTAAGGAATCCGGCAGCCACGGTTTTTACAGTACCATACATCGCACGCATAAATCGGGAGCTGACCAGGAAACGATTGACGGGTGATTGGATCTGGTCAAAAGCGCTGACGCCCCCTTTCATGCCAATTGAACGAACTGCATCAACACTGGTTCCGCGTATTATAACAATTATGGGAACGAGAACCGATATCAATCCTAGGTGAGCAAACACAACCCAAAGCACATATTCCAGGGAGCGGTCGGTTGCTATATCAAAAACACTTCCAAGCAGGGAGGTCTCCCCCCGTTTCCTGGCAATCCAGCCGTCCAAAGTATCCATTAAAAAGATCAGAACAATAAAGGGGACATTCCAAAGCAGGGCAGTCTCCCCGCCAAAATACATTAAGACAAGATAAATAAATAATAGAGGAAAGCGGGAAAAAGTAATTAAATTTGCCATAGAGTTTCGCTTCCATTGGATCACTGATATTTTTTTATGATGGTGGGGGAATTAATGGTGATACCTTCCGGGGCTGTTCGGCATAAGCCAAAGGGCACCCTGCGCCGCATTCTTCCAACAGACTGCAGGTATTACATTCTCCGGGTACGTATTTCCGATCTCGAAGTTCGAGCGCGAGATCATGTTCCCAGATTGATTTCCAAGGATCATTCAGAATATTCCCTATTTGATTGTAATACGATTGACAGGGAATCACGCCGCCATCCGGTTCAACGCACATATTATAAAGAGCTGCGGTACAACCCTTAATTCCCAAATTCATCTCGAGGGGATTAAGATGACAGTAGAGTGTCGGGGTATACCAAATTAATTTTTGGCCTGTATTTTTGATCTTTTCTTGAGCGAGGGTTAAAAGAGGTTTAAGTTCTTCCTCAGTCAATCCAGTTCCAACATCTTTGCCCCTGCCAGAATAAATCAATGCATTTAGACCAACAGTTGGTACACCCAACCCTGCTAAATAATCCAGAGTTTTTCCTATACTATTTTGATTATGTTTTAGCATGGTTGTATTGGTCATCACAAACAGAGAGCTGTTCAAAGTATTTTTCAGGCCAGAGATGGTTTGTTGCCAGGCACCCTGGAGATTTACCATTTTATCGTGCACGACTGGGTCGAGGGATTCAACGGTAATCTGAACATGATCCAATCCTGCTTCCACGAGCTGAGTCACGTAATCTGGATCAGATAATCTCCGGGCATTTGTGTTTAATCCGGTGATTTGACCTTTCCCTTCCGCGTAGGCGATCAGTTCAGGAAGGTCATTTCGCAGGGTTGGTTCACCACCCGTGAAAATTAAATGAGGAATGTTCAGATCCCATAAACGGTCAATGATCCTTTTCCAGTTGGCTGTGTCCAATTCAGGGTACGATCTCAGTCGAGCATTGTAACAGTGGGGACAATCATTGTTGCACCTGTATGTTAGGGCGAGATCCATCCGGTAGGGAGCTGTAGGGTGGAGGCTGTAAGGAGCATTTATTTCCACACCGGAGTAAGTATTTACTGGTTTCCCATCGGCAGTGATAAATGCTTCCAGATCCCGAGTGATAAACTCGATATCCTGATCCGCAGTTTCAGCTGGAGTCTCAAAAATCCGCTCTAATTCCCTCTTGATTCGCTCTCTAGATCTGCCAGCTAAATGGTGATAGGCAATGGTAGAAGCAGTAGGGTTAAGATGTAGAATCGAGCTGGCGTTGATGACAAGCGTTCCACTGCCGTCTGGATCGATCCTGAGATGAAGACGGGTCTTTATTTCCTGGTCTGTCCG
>JAZFRV010000276.1:0-4140 GCA_036445875.1 Anaerolineales bacterium | reverse complement strand
ATCGGCACCTCTTTTGATGGATTAAGCAATATCAATACCAGGTTGGCTGTTGCAGGAAATATTGAAAAGGCTGAGGCCATTCTCGGAGCAGCCTGTGGAGGATTTATCAATTCCTTGGTAACCGACACCCCAGCCGCGGTCCGCGTCCTGGAATTGGCCCAGATTCACTGCCAGAAAAACAAGTCCTGAGTTATAAGGAATCTCATGAGTCTACCCCCCTTTAAAACCATACTGCTTGATGGCGATGGTGTATTATGGAAATCGGACGACCCCATTTCGGGTATTAATCCCTTTTTTGATTTTTTGTCGGAAAGAAAAATAAAGTGGGCTTTATTAACCAACAACAATACCCGAACAGCCCAGGACTATATCAATAAACTAACCGGTTTTGGTATTCCGGTAGATCAAAAATCGGTTTTTACAAGCTCGACTGTGACTGCCGATTACCTGCTCAATCGCTACGGTGCCGGAGCAAATCTTCATGTGGTAGGAATGAGCGGCCTGATCGACACCCTTGCAGAAGCAGGATTTGAGATTACTGTAGGGGAAGAAAATCCCAAGAAGAATGTTGTTGCCGTTGTTGCCGGGATGGACCGCCAGATCAATCATCAAAAGATCAAAATTGCCATGCGCTTGATCATCAACGGGGCGGCTTTTATCGCCACAAATACTGACGGTTCCTTTCCTACACCCGAAGGCATCAATCCCGGGACCGGTATGGTGATCGGCGCCCTGCAATTTACTTCAGGGAAAAAACCCTATATAGCGGGCAAGCCATATCCTGCAATCTTTAATGCATCTCTTCAAGCCCTTGATGCAAATCAGGGCGAAACCCTCATGGTGGGTGACCGCCTGGAGACGGATATTCTGGGCGCGAACCAGCTTGATATCAAGACCGCTGCGGTATTAACCGGGGTCACTTCGCGCGAGGAAATTAACCAAGGTGTTATCAAACCCAATTTCATATTCGAAGATATCTCGGAACTTCACCAGGCCTTAGCGGAGGCTTACAGCAAATGAAACCATTGATTCTGCTCACCAACGATGATGGAATCCATTCACCCGGATTGGCTGCAGCAGCAGATGCTCTTCATTCCTTGGGAGATTTAATAATTGTTGCCCCTCACGAACAACAAACCAGCATGGGACGAAGTCGGACCCAGCATGGCGGCAGAGATGGAACAATCACAAAAACGAAGGTTAAGTATGGAAATCAGGTGTGGGATGGGTTTAGCGTGAAAGCAACCCCGGCCCTGGCGGTTGAACACGCCATATATGAATTGGTAGATCGCGAAATAGCCCTGGTTGTCTCAGGCATTAACTATGGTGAAAATGTTGGCAGTTGCGTAACCGTATCGGGAACAATAGGTGCTGCTCTCGAGGCAGCAGAGAAGGGTATCCCCTCCTTGGCAATATCGCAGGAAATTAATAGTACTGACTATCACAGCTACAGCAAAGAGGTAAATTTTTCAGCTGCGTCTCATTTCACTAGAAAAATTGCAGAAAAAGTGATTAACGGATCCCTGCCGTTCGATGCGGATATCCTTAAATTGGAAATACCTTTCGGCGCCACGCCTGAAACTCGCTGTGTGATAACCCGGCAAGACCGCCTGATGTACTACACACCCATAATACAACGGGGTGAGGAGCTATTTGGATCCAAGGGGAATATATCTCATCTACCCAGCAAGGGAAAGTATTCCGCAGAAGACACGGATGCGTACGCGCTAGCCCAGGGATTGGTTTCCATCACACCATTAAGTTATGATTTAACCTCAAGAATATCATTAGAGGAACTCGCAACTAATCTCGGCATATCTTTGGTGGAGTCTCAAGGAAACAAATATGGGAATAATTCGAAAATTTGACGGCGAGTGGAAGAAGATTTTCAAATGGAACGGCGCTCGTACACGTATGTACCAAAACGAGGAGGTCAATCAGGTCTCTGAAACATGGCTAATTGGTAAAAAAGAAGGCGCCGAGAACTTTGCTTTCCGATATTACGAGGTTGGACCTAAAGGATACTCCAGAAAAGAACAGCATCCTTACGACCACGGAATGCTCATCCTGAAAGGGAAAGGAGAAGCTCTGCTTGGGGAAGAGATCCACCCTATCTCAGGGGGAGATGTCATTTATATTGCTCCCAATCTTCTCCACCAGCTGAGCAATACCGGGGAGGACCTCCTGGGATTTTTGTGTGTTATTCCTGCCAAACGGGAGAAAGAAGGGAAAATTGTCTGGGCAGAAGAAGGGATTAAATTTGATTAATCATTAATTGAATTGTTTTAATTTAGGAGGTAATTATGTCTGATCGATTGAAATGGGGCATCCTGGGAACAGGGAAAATAGCGACCCGGTTTTCTGAAGCCTTAAATAACATACCTGAGCATGCCGAGCTGTTGGCAGTTGGATCCCGTAAAAAGGAAACCGGGGATGCTTTCGGAGATAAATTCAATATTCCACGCCGCTACACGAATTATGAAGAGGTGGCCGCAGATCCAGATGTGGACATCATCTACGTCGCCACTCCCGGGGTTTATCACCTTCGCGATACCTCAATGAGCCTTAAGCAAGGCAAACATGTTTTGTGTGAAAAAGCGTTTTCTATCAACGCTAAAGAAGCCCAGGCCATGGTGGATATGGCTCGTGAGAAGAACCTATTCCTGATGGAAGCCATGTGGACTCGTTTCTTCCCCATCCATGTCCGGATCAGAGAATTATTAAAAGAAGGCGCGATCGGCACGCCTAACGGAATCACAATCAATTTCCTGGCCAAACCCCCCTATGATCTCAATAACCGCTGGTTTGATCTAAACTTGGGCGCAGGGGTTTTACTTGATACTGCTTCCTATGGTATTTCCTGGGCGTCCAGTTTGTTTGGCGAACCAGAAGCAGTCACCGGATTGGCAAGTTTTGGGGAAAGCGGAGCTGATTATCAGACCTCGATGGTTATGCGTTATTCCGGAAATCAGCTGGTCTGCTTGATGTCCTCCCAAATTTCCTACGATGACAAGGATGCTGTTTTGTTCGGCTCCACCGGGAAAATTGTGGTTCACTCACCCTGGTATAAACCGTTGACAATGACTTTACATATGGAAGGTAAAGAACCAGAACTGATCAATATGCCTTTGGATGGTTATAACGGCTATGAATTTGAAGCCATGGAAGTCATGAACTGCATCAAGGCGGGAAAGACCGAATCAGATATCATGCCGCTGGATGAGACTGTTTCCATTATGAAAACCATGGATACAGTCCGGGAACAATGGGGTTATAAATTTCCCTTTGAGGATTAACCCGACATTAGTCAGGACAATATGCAGGTAATTAATAACATTAAGGAAAACGATGAGCAAATTTGACCTAATTGTTATAGGAGCAGGGCCAGCAGGATATGTGGCAGCCATTCGCGCCGCCCAACTTGGACAAAAAGCCGCTATCGTAGAAAAAGAATACTTGGGAGGCGTTTGCCTGAATGTCGGCTGCGTCCCATCAAAAAGTCTTCTCAAAAACGCCGAGATGGCTTACACCCTTAGAAATAAAGCCAAGGATTTTGGAATCTCCTTCGATAATCTGAAGCTCGATTACGGTGCGGCGGTTAAGCGCAGCCGGCAAGTTTCGAAGCGCCTGACCAAGGGTGTTGAGTTCTTAATGAAAAAGAATAAGATCACCGTTTATTCCGGCAGCGCAGTATTCACATCTCCAAACTCCGTCGAAGTTAGCGGAGAAACCGGCCCAGAAAGACTTCAAGCAGATAATATCATCATTGCTACAGGAGCCCGACCTTTTATCATTCCCGGGATTGAAGTTGACGGAAAACAAGTGCTGACCTATAAAGAAGCCATCCTCCAGGAATCACTGCCAAAGTCAGTCTTGATTGTCGGAGCGGGTGCAATCGGGATGGAATTTGCCACCATCTGGAACAGCTATGGAGCTCAAGTGACTGTGGTTGAGATGCTGGACAGGGTATTGCCTACCGAAGATCCAGAAATCAGCCAGGAATTGAGCAAGGCTTTGAAGAAACAAGGTATTACCACCCTGGTCAAGAGCAAAGTTAACAAGGTTGAAACCCTTAAAACCAAAGTGAACGTCTATGTTGAAACTCCGGATGGAGAAGACAAGATCTCTACTGATCAGGTG
>JAZFRV010000275.1:0-3033 GCA_036445875.1 Anaerolineales bacterium | reverse complement strand
CCATACCGGTTTTTGACTGAGCGAAGCAAGCGGTAGGCCTGGTAACGATCTCCTTCCAGGTACAACACTGTATCCACGATATGCTCCAGAACCCTTGGTCCGGCAATTGTTCCTTCTTTGGTGACATGCCCTATTAAAAACACGCTGGTTCCTGTTCTTTTGGCATATTCCCTTAATAAGGAGGAGCTTTCTCGAACTTGTGTGACCGTTCCAGCTGAGGATTCCAGCTGGGGAAGATAAGTGGTCTGAATCGAGTCTACAATCAACAGGCCGGGTTTAATCTCCACTGTATGATCAAGAATGGCTTCCAGGTTGGTTTCGGTAACAAGAAAGAGATCGCCCGGTAATTTCTTGGGATCGCCACCCGGGTTTCGGTGGAGACGATCAGCCCGCATTTTGATTTGGCGCTCGGATTCCTCTCCGGAAACATATAGGACTTTAATGTTTTCAGCCAGCTCAAGGGCGATTTGAAGTAGCAGTGTGGATTTTCCTATTCCAGGATCCCCTCCAATTAAATTAATGGATCCAGGCACAATTCCGCCTCCCAAAACCCGGGAAAATTCCTCGTGTTTTAGCTGGATACGTTTTCCCTCATCGGAAAGGATTTTTTGGATTGGTTGCGGCATAGATGTTGCATTAAAACGGGAGGAGGATGCTGTTGAAGAAGCAGCGCTTTTTTCTACCTGATCTTCAACTAGAGTGTCCCAGTTCCCGCAATTAGGGCAGCGACCCAGGTAACGGGGATTGGTGTAACCACAATCCTGGCATATGTATTGAGCATAAGATTTTGACATGAACCCATTATAAACGGGTTTAGGACTCGAAAGGGAACGGTAATGAAAGAGATTGCTGAAATTAGCCAGAATTTCACTTGCAAAAAACTTAAAATCAACTATAATAAAAACAGAACAAGCGTTCTATATATAGATAACGCAGAAAACCGGAATTTTCCCCTAACCGGGAAGATCTTCACAGGGAGGTTTCAATGGAAATAGGCATGCTCTGGTTTGATGATGATCAGAAGACTAGTATCCCCAGTAAGGTTGAGCGGGCAGCCCGGTATTATCAGAAGAAATATGGGAAGAATCCCAATCTTTGTTATATTCATCCGAAGATGGATAATGGGAAGAAAACCAAGAAGAATGGATCCAAAAAAATCCCAGGGCAGGATGCTCTAAAAATCGGTAAGGTTCTAATCCTTAAAAACGAAAAAGTCCTCCCGGATCATTTTTGGATTGGAATTAGTACTGCTGAAGATCCTGTCAGTTAGGGTGAGTGATATAAATTTCCCAGCTTCCCCAATAGGATTCCTCTGATTCATTCTGACAGGTGGGAACCTCAATTTCAGGTACGATCAACCCACTGTCCGGAATTTCAACTTGATATGTTAATCCCGGTTCAGCTGAAAAATCCGCATACCCCAGTCCTAGTTCTGGCTTTAAACCCGTATAAAAAACCTCATTAGGGTCAGTCCCGAGAGCGATCTGGATCGCCACGCCCGGGATGCCATCTCCCGAGCCATTTGTTGCGATGACTTGTATTAACGATTCACCCAGGGAGGGATCACAAATGGGGGAGGAATCTTGAAGGATAAAAGGTGGTGATTCTGTGGGGGCTGGTGTTGGAGTCCAGTCTGGATGCTCAGTGGTAACAGCGGTAACCTCAGAGCTGTTTCCACCATTGTCTCCTGTTTCTGTGGAAGCAGTTGAAGTAATTTCAGGATTTGCTGCTGCAGTCACAGTGGGCGGGACAGGATTATTTGCTAGCTCGGCGTTTTGAATCGAGGCAGATAGATTAGCGAGGATGATTGCCATCTCATTATCTCCACCCTCCGCCAGGAATCGCTGCGCCTGGGCAGCCAATGCCAGGGCAGGTTCATCATCACCCATTAACTCCAAACGGGCTTCCGCCCGGGGAAGATTGTTGTTGGATTGATATGCACGCGAGATCAATGACCGGTAAATATCTTTGTAATCAGCTCTTAATAAGCTTGGATGTGTGTCCACCTGGGAGACGGGTGAAATAACCCAGGAGTAAACCACTCCCAGAATCAAACCCAGGATCAAGCCTGTAAATAAATACCAGTTTCCGCGATTTTGATCCATTGGATTAATTATTCTCCTTCATGGCATTATGCAAATCGCGTAATAAGAACATATCTGGGAGAGTATATTCTGCCTGGGCTGCAAATATTAATGACTCTTCAATACTATGCAGGGGGGATTTATTTTTTAATAAGGTTAACCGGTTCATCGCCCATTCGAGATCATTCGATTGGTGATACACCTCTGCAACCATCAGGGTGTAATCAGTTATATAATCTATTCGCAGTGAGTCCAGGGTTGTGTCTTGATAACTTACTGGATTAATTACCCAACCGTAAAGCAAACCCAGTCCTAAGCCCAGCAGCAATACTATCAAAAAAAGTGACCAGCGTGACATGTTTACCTCTTTGAAAATCGTCCTCCTAATTGTGCCATAGAGAAAGGGAACGGACAAGCCATCCTGATGAAAATTAACCTTCAAATCTGGATATTCATTGCTTGTAAAGGGATTATTAGAATATAATTACACTTCTTGACGCTGTCCAGCGCTGATGATATAGTTACCGCGGAGGCACCAAAAATAATGGATAACCATCATAACGAAGATGGATTGAAACAACCTGAAAATCAACCCGCAAGTAGTTTCTTAACTGGGATTCGAGATCTTCTTGGACGTATCTTAGAAGGAGAAAATAGAAAACGTATAGCCACAATAGGTGCAGTTATCCTGCTGGTCACAATTGTTGTTATTGCCATGCGGGCTTTATATCTCAACTCGCAGAATTCCACAGGTAAATTAGCTGTATTCGCGGAAGAATCCTCCGCTGATGGGCCAGATGTTAATCAAGCAGGAGATTCAGAGGGAGCATTGGAAATGCCCAGCTTTATTATTGATCAAGCTGGCCTTCTGGAAGGCATCCAAAGGATTGCATTACTTCATACTTCTATTCCTACCAGATCCCGGGTGGATGTGTTGGTGTACACTGTT
>JAZFRV010000274.1:0-2005 GCA_036445875.1 Anaerolineales bacterium | reverse complement strand
CTGAGATCCATGTAAGATGACCTTCATATTAATAATAATGACTCTATATCCTGTTGCAAGGGAAAGGTTGCCATTAATCAGAAAAAGGGGTTTTGTGTTATTTATTTTTCCGTACCTTATCGTATAGGATCTTGATCAATATCGGTGTCAGTGTCAGAAAACCAAGGGCCAGGACTGAAGTGGCTATTCGCTTCGCATTGCCTGCTTCCATCGCACTGCCGAAGTGGGTAAGAAGATAACTGGCAGGTATTATCCCGGCGAAAGTAGCCAGGGTGAAACGCCACACCTTTATTTCAGTCAAACCTGCGGCGTAGCTCACTATATCGAAGGAAATAAAGGGAATGAGCCGCGATATGAATACAATACCGGTGAGCATGTTCTGCGAACCGAACAATCCCACTTTTAGTCTGTCCCCGAACCATCGGTAGAGTATTTCGTGACCGATAAGGCGCCCTATTGAAAAAGCGATAATAGCTCCAGCCAGAGCTCCTGTCACAACGTAGATCGTGCCCCATTGATGCCCATATGCCATGCCAGCAGCCAGGGCGATAGGAGCGCTGGGAATGGGATTAACCACGATTGCCCCGGCCATGAGTCCTATGATCATCATGGGCCCGTAGATCCCGATACGCTCAACGTAGCTTGACAGCCTGTCTCCATCCATGATGAAGGCCAGCAAACCTGTCTGTTTCATGATTATGTAGATAATAATGAACAGAAGGACAATTGCGATTCCGGTGATGATATGTGTGCGTAAAGAAATCCTGCTGTCCGGAGAACCCGGGGCTGCGGAGGGAGATTGAAGCTTCATCTCAGCGTAATTTCTCCTTTCAGATGTTTGTGTCGGTTTGCGAAAAGTATCTTTCAAGGTCAGATTACCAGATTCTACACAGGACTGATAACTCTTAAACTGACTGTGGGACGTGCCAAAATTACGCAGTGCAGCGAAAATCTCCTGGGAAAGCGGTAAAATGAGGGGGTAACATGCTATAGACTGGTAAATGCTACTATGAGTTGCGCAAATTTTGCTCATAGACTTATCGTGTAATATTTATATTCTCTATCCATTTCTGCGAAATATTACCCTCTGTATTCCAAAACCGCATAGCTTTTCACTTAAGAAAAACCCTTTTAGTCTCTTAAGTTAAGCTCTCTGGATGATAATCCCCGGATTTTCCAGCCAACATATTCTGAACGCAAACCGGCGCGTGGGAATGAATTTTGCACAAAATCACCCGAATTATTGAAACTTCAGGGAGGAACCAGTGATGATGGGATGGAGCAATGCAGGTAACAGCATGTTGGGTATGGGAGGCTTCGGAGGATTTATAATGGTTTTTTTCTGGGTACTGATCATTATCGGCACCATCATGGCGGTGCGCTCTTTGACCGCTGGACAGATCAGCACTTCGTCCCTGAAGAATAGAGATCCATTGGAGATACTCAAGGAAAGATACACCAGGGGCGAGATCGATACTGAGGAATATGCCAGTCGCAGAAATGCTTTGAGAGATTAGGATCCTGATAGCACCATGACTTTCCGATTAAACAGACATGTCCCGTTGATCAGCATTCTGCTTTTGCTGGTTGTGGCGGCAGTCTTTGGTCACCACATGGTTGTCCACCCAGGTGGCGGAGCCAGCTGCGTACTGGTTTTCTGCGCTTTCATTACTTCCACATTCCTGTTAGTTACACTCATTGTTTTTCAGCCCATGTTCTTTCCAGAAAGTTCAATCACCGGTATAGAATTGCCGGAGCCTTTTTTCAAACCTCCACGTTTTAGCACCTCAATCTAACTCCCCAGGCAGTCAACTATTTTTCCCTGATTTAATCACCCTCACTCAAGGAGGTGTGTCATGGATTCGGATTCCAAATCAGGTATATGGAATGGGGTCAGCAGGACGTTTAGAAAGTTCCTTAAAGACCTCGAATCAGAATCAGTAAATAAAATAAGGTCCAAACCGGTGGATTGCTGCAACCCGCCTGTGCCGTCCGAACAAAAGAA
>JAZFRV010000273.1:0-4827 GCA_036445875.1 Anaerolineales bacterium | reverse complement strand
CAAAGAAATATCCAAGCCTTTCTCAAGCATGAAAGTATATTTTAAACCGGCCAGTAGAATTATTAATATGACGAGCAGATCGGCTTTGCGCGAGTTTAGCTTCTGCAACATAATGGCACCCTTTTTGTTTTCCGATAATTAAATTTGATTTTAATTACCGTTCACTGTCCTACCGAAGACTTATTCGGGTTATGCTCCCCCGCGAAAGGGTGGTGCAGTAATGGCATAGATCCGGCAAATCCTGCGATCAAGCATCCGGCTCCGGATTCGGGGATCTATTTCACTGAGGGTATCTGCCGTGGTAATTACGGTTGGTAATCCCCCGTTATAACGGTAATTAAAGAGCTGATAAAGTTTTTCTTTCACCCAGGGGGTCATTGATTGGGTGCCGAGATCATCCAGCACCAGCAGGGGAGTGGTTTTCACTTCATCAAATCTTCGATCATAACTTACGGTGCTTTCTGGATTGAAAGTAGCCCGCAGATGATCCAGTAGATCTGGGACCATGATAAAGAGTGGGGGGACACCTTCTCCGGTGCGATAGTTGGCGATAGCTGCTGCCAGGTGAGTTTTTCCGCAGGCATAATCTCCCTGAAGCACCAACCAGCCCTTGGGCTTCTCGGCATACTTCTGGGCTGCCTTGAATGCGCTCTCTAGTTTTTTACATTCGTCTTTCTCCAGGTTTTCATTTTCGCGCAGGCTGAAATTTCCAAAAGTTTGTTCTCCAAGCATTGCCAGGGAGGATAAATCAGAGTGTCCTGTATCATCCATAGGCCGGCGGTAATCCGGTGCCAAGATTGTTACCCGGGTGACCAACTCGGGATCTTGGAGCCTGGAACGAATGCGACCTTCCAGTTGGTTCAGGGCCAGATTGGTTGTGATCAATAAGGGAAGATTGTTGATATAACGATAATTCAGAATCTGGAATAATTTCTCCTGAGCCCAGGGAGTGGCGTTTTCCGTACCAAAATCATCCATGATCAAGAGAGGAGAGCGACGGATATCCACAAAACGCTCTTCAAAACTGGATTCGGGATTGTTATAGGAAAACCGCAAGCTGTCCAGCAGATCAGGCACAGTTAAGAACAGGGTCGGGACACCGATGTCAACCACAAGGTTAGCCACAGCAGCAGCCAGGTGGGTTTTTCCGCATCCATAATTCCCCTGCAGCACCAGCCATCCTTCCAATTTTCGTGCAAATTGCTGGGCATGGTTAAAAGCACGTTCTAGGGAATCTGCCTGGGCAGGGCCCATTCCAATCTGTCCTCGAGGTTCAAAATTTTCAAAGGTCAGATGAGAGAGTTCTTCCAGATTGCTCATCTTGTAAAGATCCTTCCGGACCTGCTGTTTTAACTGGCCTTCCCGGCAGGAACAGACTCGAATCTGGCCGAATTTAGGATGCCCCAGCGGTAAATCCTGACGCAGATAGCCTACACCACCGCAGATCTTGCAGTCGGGATCACCGGCGTTGGAAGCCGGGTTTGGATCAATCTTCGATGAATTCTGCGAACTCATCTTCGAGATATGCCCGGCGGTCTTTTTTAGTATGTCTTCGATCTTGTCGCTCATCTTTTCCACCGTCCTGCCAGCTGCGTAAGATGGCTTCTATGTAATTCCATTTTCGAACATTGTTCTGGACAGCTATTTCCATAGCCTGACGAATCCATCCTTCGGGATATTGTATTTCCGCTTCCCGGAGTGTGTCTGCAATCAACGGGGTTAGCGGACCGACATTTTCCTCATAGAGCTGAAAAATATTCGGCTGCTCTACACTTAAGGTTGGAGAAGGACCGCCGCCATCAGAGGGGCGCCACGATCCGTCTGCGACGGCTTGCACCGCGGCTTGTCCCCGGGGGGAGTTAAAGAAGTAAATCACCAGTTGGTTCTCCCCTTCGGGCACTGCAGTTTTAAGCAAGGTGCCGCGGTTCACCGCCTGCTCCAGCCCCGCGCAAACCGCGCGCTGCTGGGCGGCGGACGAGGCGCCCATGCCTTCCATAAAGATCGGGTCCCCGTAAAAATCTTCCTTTTTCAAAAATCTAACTTCCCCTTCCAGCCGAGTGATTTGCCACAGAGCATAAAGGGTGACCTTTAGCTCGTCCAAGCCATCAATCTGCGGCAGAAGTTCCTTAAAGAACAGGGTGGGAATTCTGGTGGTGTTCATTTTACCGGGAGGAAATCCGTTAAATGCCATTAGGTCACCTGTGAGAGATCAATATCCCGGGTGGCAGCATTCTCGAATTTTGCCAGGTTTTTTCGGAAGACCAATTGAACCTCCCCGGTAGGACCGTTACGGTGCTTAGCGATAATGATTTCTGCCAGATTCTGGTGGGCTGAGTCTTCCTCGTATACTTCTGGGCGGTAAATAAACATAACGATGTCGGAATCTTGTTCCAGGCTGCCGGATTCGCGAAGATCTGAAAGCACCGGGCGTTTATCGGATCTCTGCTCGACGGCCCGGGAAAGCTGGGCTGCAGCTAAAACCGGCACGTTAAGTTCCCTGGCTAATATTTTCATGTTGCGGGAAATATCGGATACTTCCTGGACTCGGTTATTGTTGCGGATATCCCCGGTCATCAGCTGGATATAGTCGACCACAATCAGATCCAGGTTGTATTCAAGGTGCAGTCGGCGGCATTTGGTTCGCAGCTGCAGTGGAGTGAGGGCGGGGGTGTCATCCAGGAAAATATGAGTATCAGTTAAAACTTCAATGGCTTGTGTGAACAGCATCCATTCGTTGGGATCCAGCTTTCCCGAGCGCAGCCGGGTGGAATCGATCCCGGTTTCCTGAGCGATCAGGCGCTGCACCAGCTGTTCGTTGGACATTTCCAGGGAAAAAACCGCGACATGTTTTTTATGGGTAAGGGCGGCATTTTTCACTGCGGAAAGTAAAAATCCGGTTTTTCCCATTCCGGGTCGGCCGGCGATAATAAGCAAGTCAGAAGGCTGTAATCCGCCCAGCATTTTATCTATGTCAAAAAAGCCAGTAGGCACACCCACCAGGGCATCGTCCCGTTGGGAGAGTTCTTCAATGCGATCAAAATAATCGCTCAGAACGGTGCGAATGGGCATCAGATCGCGGGTTGATCGCCGCTCGCTGATGTTAAAAACCGCTTTCTCGGAATCATCCATCACCGTGTCTAGGCTGAGATTTTCCTCGTATGCTAACTTGGCGATCTTGTTGGCTGCAGTAAGCATGCGGCGGCGGATGGCGGTTTCCTCTACTCTACGCCCGTACGCTTCTGCATGCAGAGAAGAGGGAACGTTGTTGATTAACTTTGTAATGTAGGCCGCTCCACCGATATCTGCCAGGTGCCCCATTTGATCCAGCTCCTCCGTGACTGTTACAAAGTCAATTGCTTCGTTTCGGTTATGAAGGGCAACAAAGGCTTGCCAGATCCATTGGTTGCGGTGGATATAAAAATCATCCGGTTGCAGGAATTGGGCAACATCGTAATAGGCTTCTGGATTGATGAGCACAGCTCCGATGACCGCTTCTTCCGCTTCGCGGCTGTGGGGAACCAACTGGGGTCCGGAGGATTCGGGAGCGTCTTCAAAATGGACAGCTTCAGTCATGGTGAGGGTTCTTTACTGTAAAGTTTTTTTGTATTGTACACCGAGAAAACCGGTGCGTGATGATCATCTTGTCTCTCGGGAATCCCAGGACGAAGATAACCTTCTTATTCGTTGTCTGGTTTTTCTTCTTCGCCTGATTCGGGATCGGATTCATCCGGGGTAATCTTATCTAAATAATTTTCAAATACGGAAAGTCGTTTTGTCTCCACTTCCTCATCCAATCCGGTTTCAGCGAGATCGTCTTCAGGTATTAACCCGGCTTCTTCCAATACCGTATCAGCGACAAAGATTGGTACCTGCAAACGCACAGCCAGATTCATGGCATCAGAAGGTCGGGAGTCGATGTCGTGCAAAGTGCCATTAATGCTGACAACGATGTTTCCAAAATAGGTCTCATCCTTAAGGGTAATAATTTCTACATGGATGACTTGTGCATCTAGGGTGTCAAGGATATTGACAAAAAGATCGTAGGTTAGCGGCCTGGAAACCTCAACTTCTTGGAGAGCGAGGGTAAGGTGTTCTGCTTCGTATACTCCGACCATTATCGGAAGATAACGCTCAGAATTTAGCTCGCGTAGAATGACCACCCGCTGTTGGGACATCAAGCTTACCCGGATGCTGTCGATGGCTACTTCTACCATATTGGACATAGTTGGCGCTTCCCAAATGAATTGTCGCTAATGTCTTTTTATTCTATCATGCACAGATACCAATGACAACGAGTGTGTCTATAGCTTACTAAAAAGAGGACAGTAATTACGCTTATAATAAATATGATACAGTTATTGATTATCTTACTAGGCATATTTTACTATTTATAATACGACAGGAAAAATGACATGAACCTTCTGGATAAGGAAAATATAGCAGAAGCAATCATTGAGTATATCAATAATAGTAACAACCCTGCACTATTCGCTGGAGCAGGAGTTGGTATTCGTGCAGGGTCGCTATCCTGGAAAGATTTTATATTATATTTAGCTGATATTGCTAATAATTACCATTCTTTGTCTAGTGAGTTAATTAGGGACCGCGCTAAATCCGGTAATTTTCTTGAAGCAGCAATTGAAAGTGTTTCTAATCAATAATACAGACACTTAAGTCGATTTACTTACATTAGAATATGTTCCTAATTGATTATTAGACAATGTTATCTCGAGATATTCCATCGAACAGGTTGCAACCCCTAGACCATTTACGTGGTTTGTTGATCATCCTGATGGCATTGGACCATGCCAACTTCCATATTGCTCA
>JAZFRV010000272.1:0-10668 GCA_036445875.1 Anaerolineales bacterium | reverse complement strand
AAATTTAGGATTAAGTAAAGAGCACTAATGCCAAAAAACGCGGGTGACAACAAATATGCGATGGGGAGAGATACCAGAATTAATCCTATTCCGACAACCCGGGCCACTGGTAATGGCAGTTTGCCAGATGCAATTGGCCGCAATTTCTTTTTTGGATGGTTTCGATCTGCATCGAGATCAGCAATATCGTTAAAGATATAGACAGCGCTGGCCAGGAAACTAAATATTATGGTTCCTGCCAGGGTATGCAGAAGTGCACTTTGATCTAGAAGTTTCCGATCAAAGATCAGGGCTGTAAATATAAATACGTTTTTGGCCCATTGTTTGGGACGCATTGATTTTAGCGAAGCTATAATCATAAAGAAATCATAGCATGATTCAAAGGGAGGTGGTAGGGATAGATCGTACTATGCCCTCAACTCTGCGGACATGTTAAAATAGAAAGTATGGCAAAGAACACACGAGTGGATCAGGCTCTTGTTGAAAGGGGACTGGTAGGAACTCTCGAGGAAGCCAAGCGATTGATTATGGCTGGAAAAGTTCGCCACCTGGACCAGGTGGTGATGAAAGCCTCCCAAAAAATTCCTGACCAGGATGAAATCACCCTAATTCCTGATCCTAAATATGTCTCTCGGGGCGGGAAGAAGCTGGCGGCAGCCATAGAATGGTTTCAACTATCTGTAACTGGTAAAATTTGTGCCGATGTTGGCGCATCAACCGGTGGGTTTACTGACTGCTTGCTGGAAAATGGCGCTTCCAGGGTGTATGCGATTGATGTGGGCTACGGCATCCTGGACTGGCGGCTTCGGAATGATCCCCGGGTAAAAGTCCTGGAACGAACCAACGCCAGAAATCTGTCCACGCTGCCTGAAACTGTGGAGATGATCACTGTGGATGTATCCTTTATCTCACTTAAGAAAATTCTTCCTGTGATCAAAGGCTGGTTTCCTGACGGGGGTGGAGAAGTTGTGGTTTTAATAAAACCCCAGTTTGAGGCGACCAAAAAGGAAGCTGCCAAGGGAGCAGGAGTGATTCTTGACGCTCAAATCCACCAACGGGTCCTAGCCGAGGTGTTGGTTTCAGCCCGTGACCAAGGCTTCCAGGCCAGGGGTCTGATTCGTTCTCCCCTGATGGGGCCGGAAGGTAATACAGAATTTTTAGCCTGGTTGGTTTACCCGGGAAATCAAGGAAAAACGGAATCGATTGAAAACCTGATCTCAATCCTATTTTAATATTCTCCGCAGACTGATCCCGGGAATATTTTTGTTCAGGCCTGATTTATTTACTGTAAATTCCAAGGGTAGATATGATTCCCAGAGACCGCATGTTTTACAAGTTTTCATTATACGGATTTCTTAAAAACCTCAGGTTTTTTGATCCTTTTATCCTGCTCATATTTCGATCCTACGGGCTTTCTTTTTTGCAGATAGGGCTTTTATACTCCATCCGGGATGTTGCCGCTAATATTCTTGAAATACCAACCGGCGTAATTGCTGACTCGTTCGGTAGAAGACGGGCTATGGTATCGGCTTTTATCGCTTATATTGGTTCTTTTGTGATGTTTTATTTTCTGAAAGATTTTTTATTCCTCGCTCTGGCAATGGTGTTGTTCGCCTTCGGGGAGGCTTTTAGAACAGGAACTCATAAAGCATT
Organism: Anaerolineales bacterium; assembly: GCA_036445875.1. Taxonomy (GTDB): domain Bacteria; phylum Chloroflexota; class Anaerolineae; order Anaerolineales; family UBA11858; genus B10-G9. Next base: position 9,015 of record JAZFRV010000272.1, on the reverse strand, counting down.
AATCCTGGAATATCTTAAAATCCAAGGTATCAGCAATTTGAAAGTTGCTTATTATGGTTTAACCCGGAGCGCTTCACAATTTGGTTCGGCAATTAATGCCCTGATAGCCGCTGGTCTAGTGTTTTATACTGGTAGCTACCGGGTGATGTTTCTGGCATCTACCATCCCCTATCTTATGGATCTGATCAATGTATATACATATCCAAAAAACCTGGATGGAAGTATTAAGCGAGTGCAGAAAGGTGAAATCTGGAGTCAAGTAAAAGCAACTTTCCAGGAGTTTACCAAGATCTTCTCAACTGGATCAGTCATCAGACCTTTATTAAACAGCTCCAGTTTTTCGGGTGTATTTAAATCCACAAAAGATTATTTACAGCCCGTGCTAGCAGTTCTGGCTCTTTCGCTTTCTATTTTTCCTACACTGGAAGATACCCGGAGGGAAGCAGTCATCATCGGTTTGGTTTATTTCGGGATTTACTTACTTACCAGTCTAGCCTCAAGACAGGCTTATCTTTTTAGCGAAGGCTTTAAGAGTATCTCCCGGGCTGTCAATTTTACTTATCTGCTCGGGGCAGGGCTGCTGATTCTCATAGGAGTAACAGCCAATTTGCAAATCATGCTGATGACGGTTATCAGTTTTCTGGGCTTATATGTGCTTAACAACATCCGCCGGCCGATTAATGTCGGGATTATTAGCGATCAAATCTCTTCAAAGGTGATGGCGTCGGGGCTTTCAATAGAAGCTCAATTTACTACAATTTTCTCAGCCCTGGTTGCCCCCTTGCTGGGGTTACTAGTGGATTCCCTGGGGTTAGGTAATGGGATCGTCCTGATGGGGGTGGGAATGATAGTCTTGTTTTCATTAACCAGGGTAGAGTAAAGTTGAATTGGATACTCATGGGAACCACGGTTTTTTTCCAATGTACAACTTCTTCGGGTATACTATGACCTGTTTATGGATATAAAAAGAATTCGGAATTTTTCAATAATTGCGCATATAGACCACGGGAAATCTACTCTAGCTGACAGGCTGCTGCAGATTACTGACACAGTATCAGAGCGAGATATGTCGGACCAGGTTCTGGATGATATGGATCTGGAGCGGGAGAAGGGAGTTACGATAAAAGCTTCTGCTGTCCAGATGAAATATACAGCCCGGGACGGTCAAGAATATGAATTGAATTTGATTGATACCCCCGGACATGTGGATTTTGGATACGAGGTCTCACGGGCACTGGAAGCCTGCGAGGGTGCTCTGCTGGTTGTAGACGCTGCCCAGGGAATAGAAGCCCAGACACTTGCTAATATGTTTGCTGCTCTGGAAGCAGATCTTGAAATCATTCCCATCATCAATAAAATAGACCTGCCGGCTGCTCGGCCGGATGAGATCGCTCAAAATATCAGTGACTTATTGGGAACGCCTCCTGAATCCATTCTTCGGATTTCAGCCAAAGAAGGAGAAAATATCCACCCCGTGCTGGAAAAAATCATTGAAGATGTTCCACCCCCTGAAGAACATCAGGGAAATCCCCTGAGGGCGTTGATCTTTGATTCCCATTACAATCCATATAAAGGGGTAGTGGCCTATATCCGGATCTATGACGGGGCCATTACCATGAAGGATAAACTGCACCTTATGGCTGCTAATAAGGACGTGGAACCCTTTGAATTGGGGATTTTCTCGCCGGGTATGACACCGGTGGAGATACTTCATCCAGGTGAAGTTGGATACATTGCAACTGGATTAAAATCAGTCCATGAGTGTCGAGTAGGCGATACCATTACCTATGCGGATAATCCAGCTTCGAAGCCCCTTCCAGGATATAAACAAGCAAAACCAATGGTTTTTGCCGGTTTTTTCCCGGTAGATAACGAAGATTACGGCAATTTACGGGATGCCTTTGAAAAACTGCAGTTGAATGATGCTGCCCTGGTATTTGAGCCAGAATCCTCCCAGGCTCTAAATTTAGGATTTCGGTGTGGTTTTCTAGGGATGTTTCATATGGAAATTATCCAGGAAAGATTAGAACGGGAATATAATCTGGATATCATCGCAACTGCACCCTCTGTGAAATACCGCGCTCTTTTGAGGGATGGGCAAATGATTGAGATAGATTCTCCAGCAGATTTACCTGACCGCAGCCTTCTGGAGGAAATCCAGGAACCTTGGATGAATTTGCAGGTATTTTTACCCCTGGAATACTATGGACCGGTCATGGAACTGGTAACAGTTCGGAGGGGAACTTATCTCAGTCAGAATTACCCGTCTCCCTCCCGGGTGCAGCTTAATTTTCAAATCCCGCTTTCTGAATTGATCGTTGATTTTTTTGATTATTTAAAATCAATCACGAGGGGTTATGCGTCCATGGATTATTCCTTCGCCGACTACCGTAAAGAGAATCTGGTGAAGTTGGATATCCTGGTAAACGGAGAACCAGTGGATGGGATGGCATCCATAGTTCATCGAGATAAAGCCTACCGGAAAGGGAAGATTCTTGTCACGAGATTAAAGGACATCATTCCTCCCCAGCATTTTGCAGTTCCAATTCAAGCCTCGGCAGGTGGAAAGATAATTTCCAGGACAGACGTTAAAGCACTCCGGAAAGATGTCACTGCAAAACTGTACGGTGGAGATGTAACCAGGAAGAGAAAATTGCTAGAGAATCAAAAAGCAGGACGGAAGAGGCTAAAAAGAGTTGGCAATGTTGACCTCCCGCAGGAAGCGTTTATGGCTGTTTTGAGGCTCGATGATGACTAGAGTTAAGCTGGATAAATCTCGTCTCAGTCTGGCAGTCGGGATTCTGGTCAGCCTATTTGCGATTGTTGTTCTGGTCTGGTATGTTGATGGCCAGCAAGTTCTTAATGCATTGAAACAGATGAAATTAGTCTGGATTCTACCAGCGCTGATTTTGGTTTTTGTGTCCCTGATTACCAGGGCCGCGGCCTGGAGATTAATCCTGCAGAAAAAAGTATCCCTGAAGAAATCCTTCTGGATTGTAAACGCGGGATATTTTATTAACACAATTTTCCCCTTCCGGATTGGAGAAGTGACCAGAGCGTTCCTGTTAATTCCCTCTGGATTCAATTTCTGGGAGGCTTTTCCAACAATTCTGCTGGAAAGAATGTTTGATGTCGTTTTTGCAGTAAGCTTATTTATGATTGGGTTGATGTTTGTATTAAATTTTTCCCAGGGAATTGTATACGCCGCTATTTTAGGAGGAGTGGTCGTATTAGGCTTCGGTTTTTTGTATTGCCTGGTAAAGAATCAAAATCGAGTGATAGATTGGCTGGAAGGAATAAAATTACCCTGGACAGGTTTTCAAGACTGGTTGATAAAACAGCTGCGATCGATCCTCTCCGGGCTGATAGTACTTTCCGACCCGGGTCAGTTGCTGAGGGTATTTTCTCTCATGGTATTAAGCTGGGGGATCGCCCTTTTGTATCAATATTTCATATTAAAAGCATTTATCCCCGATGCGCAATTAATCTGGGCAGTCTTTTCTCTGGGAGCGCTTGGAATCGGAGTATCAGTTCCTTCGTCTCCTGGTAATATCGGTTTATATGAGGCTAGTATTACCCTGGCACTAACAGCTTTTGGTGTAGACCGCTCATTGGCATTCACCTACGCCCTGATCAGTCATGTTATTAGCCTGGGTATGACTACTGTGTTCGGGTCATTTGCATTGGTTCGGGAAGGGTATGCTCTGCGAGATATCTGGCAGTTCAGTCAAGAACAGAAAAAGGATAAAATCTGATGAGCAAGTGTACTTTAATAACTGGTGGAGCAGGTTTCATCGGAACAAACTATGCTGCCCGTCTGTTAACCCGGGGCGACCAGGTGATCATTTTTGATAATTTATCCCGGATAGGGACCCCCGGAAATATTGAATGGCTCAAGAATACCTATGGTGAGGATTCATTCCAGCTCATTGTCGGTGATGTTCGTGATGCAGATGAGATCAAATCAGCTGTGGAAATGGCCGATCTGGTTCTGCACCTGGCCGGTCAAGTTGCTGTAACAACCTCAGTGATTGACCCGAGACATGACTTTGAAGTGAATGCCCTCGGTACTCTGAATGTGTTAGAGGCAGCCCGTCAATCTTCAAATCATCCCCCAGTTCTGTACTCTTCGACCAACAAGGTGTACGGTGATCTTGAGGATGTTCAGGTCGAGGAAGGAGAAAATAGTTATTATTTTCCAGATCACCCGGAGGGTATCTCGGAAAGCCAAATCTTGGATTTCCATTCCCCCTATGGTTGTTCAAAAGGAACTGGAGATCAATATGCGCGGGATTATCATAGGATATTTGATCTGCAAACTGTAGTGTTCCGCCAGAGTTGTATCTATGGTCCTCATCAATTTGGCATTGAAGATCAGGGTTGGGTCGCCTGGTTTGTAATCGCTGCTGTTACTGGTCGCCCGATAACGATTTATGGAGATGGCAAACAGGTTCGGGATTTATTATATGTCGATGATTTGTTAACTGCTTATGATCAGGCAGCTGAACATATTGAAAAGACCGCAGGACAAATTTATAATATTGGGGGTGGCGCAAAAAACACCTTATCTATCTGGAAGGAATTTGGTCCTCTGCTAGAAAAAGAACTGGGCCAGCCGATTCCGATCTCCCGACAAACCTGGCGTCCAGGTGATCAACGAGTATTTATTGCTGATGTTGGTAAAGCTAAGAGAGATTTTGGCTGGGTACCGAAAATTGATGTAGAAACCGGAATCCGAAAACTGTTCGATTGGGTTCGCGCAAATCAAGATTTATTTTAGATATTTCCCGGCAGGAACCGGAATAAAGTCGGTGGATTGATCCGGATGAAAATATTAACCGTTCTCACCTACTATAGACCGCACACCAGTGGATTAACTATCTACGTCGAGAGACTTGCAAAATCTTTGGTTAAGCTAGGTCACGATGTAACTGTACTGACCTCCCAATATCAAAAAGATTTACCGCGGGAAGAAATCCAGGATGGAGTCAGGATTGTCCGCGTTCCAGTTTTGTTCCGGGTCAGTAAAGGTGTGATCATGCCTTCATTTGGTTGGCTGGCCTGGAAACTAGTCTTGGATCATGATGTGGTCCATTTACACTTGCCCCAATTTGACGCCGCTGGAGTAGCTCTTCGGGGACGTTTGTTAAAGAAACCAATCATCATAACTTACCATTGCGATCTCCTGTTGCCAAAAGGTTTCGCTAATTGGATTATCAATGGAATCGTTGATATAATGAACTACCTGGCCGGGATGCTGGCAAATCGAATCGGGGCGTATACCGAGGATTTTGCTTCTCATTCCCCTTTTCTGCAGCGCTTTTCAGATAAGGTCAGAGTGATCTATCCCCCGGTTTCGATGCCGGAGGCTCCAGCAAATAGAGTAGAAGATTTCCAGAAAAAAAACAACCCCCGAGGTCTAGCACCGGTCATTGGTATGGCGACCCGTTTTGCTTCAGAAAAAGGTGTTGAAGTATTGTTAAATGCACTGCCAAAAGTGATGGATTCCTATCCTGAGGCAGCAGTTCTTTATGCCGGGCAGTATCAGGATGTGATGGGCGAACAAGCTTATTTTGAACGGCTTTTGCCCAGGATTCAGGAGTACCAGAGTCAAGACCAGTGGGTTTTTCTGGGTGTATTGAACCTGGATGAGATGGCTCTATTTTATAAAAATCTTGATGTCTTGGTCGTTCCAAGTTTAAATTCAACAGAGACGTTTGGATTGGTTCAGGTAGAAGCCATGATTCAGGGTACTCCCTCAATTGCTTCTAACCTGCCGGGTGTCCGTGTGCCGCCCAGATTAACGGGAATGGGCAGGGTCATACCAATTGGTGATGATCAAGCGTTGGCGGATGCGATCATTCAAATCATAGCTAATCCAAAAGAATACCAGGGATCTCCTCAAAAAGTTAAACAACAATTTGATCCATTGGTTAACGCAGCCAAGTATGATCAAATCTATACTGAGTTATTAGGGAATATCCCTTGAAAGATTATTTAACTCTCCATTTGCAGGATCTGCCGTATTTCCGAGCCTTGCTGAGAGCGATAGAGGCTCGTTTTTATGAGGATCAGGAACTGCCCCAGCCTGTCCTTGATCTGGGCTGCGGCGATGGCCATTTTGCTTCACTGGCTTTTGATGAACCTCTTGATATGGGATTGGATCCCTGGTGGGAACCGATCCTGGAAGCAGCGTCATACCGATCTTATAAAAACCTGATTTGTGCAGAAGGTGATCAAATGCCTTACCCTGCCGATTATTTTTCCAGCGCTGTCAGCAATTCTGTCCTGGAACATATCCCGGATTTGGACCCGGTAATCCACGAATTAGCTCGGGTCCTTAAACCTGGTTCTCCATTTTTATTTTGTGTTCCTAATCACCGATTTCTGGATTCCTTATCGTTGAGTCAGTTATTTGATAAACTCAAACTCTCTGGCCTTACCAAAGCCTACCAGAGATTCTTTAATCGAATTTCCCGCCATTACAATTGTGATTCACATCCCGTTTGGCTGGAACGATTGAGAACGGCCGGTTTTGAAATCGAGGAATGGTGGGATTATTTTCCACCCAAAGCCCTTCATACTTTGGAATGGGGTCACTTTTTTGGAATTCCGTCCTGGGTGAGTAAGTTGTTATTTGGGAAATGGATTTTGGCTCCCGGATCGTGGAATTTGTTTTTTACTCGCTGGATTGTTCAGCGACATTATGATCGTTCTCCCCGCAGCAAAGAGGGTGTATATTCATTTTATATAACACGGCTAACTGGATAAGCCGGGATTGCCTTAGAGTAGGTCAATATGGATGAACCAAGTGTTCTGGATTTTGTCCTTGAAAAATTAGCGTTCTGGCGAGAAAGCAAGCTGGTAATTCCTTCTGCTGGAGAAGGAAAGACACCGCCAATTTCTGACTTCCCTGGAGATCAGAAATCTAAACTTGCCTGGAAGAATCTATTATTTTTTCTTCCTCCTCTTTTCGCCATCACTGCCCAGATGTTCAGCGAACCCCCCAACCGGTCACCGTCATTAGTGATTTTCTTTTATATTGCAGCGGTTGGAGGCCTACTGTTATTGATTTTCTTCAGGGATTGGCAAATTGAGCCGTTAATTCCAGATGAGGGAGAAGCTGGAATTATAACCGTCCGCTATGTATTATTAGGCATTGGCATTGTGTTTGGTGTTTTTGCTTTTCTACTTTTTCTTGGCAATCAATTTAATTTCGTTAATATCTCATTATGGGGCACCTCTTTGGTGATGATCTGGAGGTCTCTTTGGACACCAGAGAACTGGTGGGAGAAATTTATAACGGCCTGGAAGCGATTTTGGGATGGCGGCATTCGAATTACACCATGGTCATTTCTGTTGGCTGGAACTTTTCTTCTGGCAGGGTTCTACCGCTTTTATTTACTTAATCAGGTTCCCCCGGAAATGTTCAGCGATCATGCTGAAAAACTAATAGATGTAACAAATGTTCTTGGGGGACAATTCTTTATTTTCTTTCCCAGGAATACCGGCCGAGAAGCGTTTCAAATGTACCTGACTGCCGCTACTGCAAAAGTATTTGGTACGGGTGTGTCTTTTCTCAGTTTAAAATTAGGAACCTGTCTGGCTGGATTATTTACCCTTCCCTTTATTTATTTGCTTGGCAAGGAAATCAAGAGTAAAGAAGCAGGATTGCTGGCAATGTTTTTTTCGGGAATAGCGTATTGGCCAAATGTAATCTCGCGGGTTGCACTTCGTTTTGCTCTTCTCCCTGCCTTTGCTGCGCCAACCCTGTATTTTCTGATCCGGGGATTAAAAAGAAAACGTTGGAATGATTTTTTATATGCTGGTCTCGCTCTCGGTATTGGTTTACATGGCTACAGCCCTTTCCGGATTGTTCCAATCGCTGTCGTAATTATTCTGCTGATATATTTCCTGCATACATCTTCTAAGGAAAATCGGCGCCAGGCAATCATTGCCCTGGTATTAGTTGGGCTAATATCATTGGTGGTTTTCTTGCCTTTGATGAGGTATGCCATCTCAAACTATGATCTGTTTTCTTATCGAATGTTATCCCGAATGACTGATGTAGAACAAATGCTGCCTGGCTCCTCATTTATTATATTCTTTAGTAATTTATGGAAGTCACTAATCATGTTCCAATGGGATAATGGCCAGATCTGGGTTCATTCAATCCCAGAACGGCCTGCTCTGGGATTGATTTCTGCAGCCATGTTCAGCCTTGGGATTATCCTGGTTTCTGTTCGATATGTCCGTAAAAGACATTGGATGGATCTGGTACTGCTTCTCATGATTCCAATATTGATACTGCCATCTGTCTTGTCATTTGCATTTCCTGATGAAAATCCCTCCCTGAATCGATCCGGTGGTGCACTTATCCCGGTATTTATTGTGGTTGGAATAGCTGTAGAAAATATATTTACCAATCTGAGATCTAAATTTTCTGGTCGCTCGGGCAAATGGATTTCCCGGACTGCAATTCTGCTGCTTTTAGCTGGAAGTGCAAAAATAAATGCGCAGCTGGTCTTTATTGATTATTATGAACAATTTAAAACACATTCCTGGAATACCTCTGAAATTGGCCAGGTTATTGAACAATTTTCAGACACCATCGGCAATGAAGATAATGCCTGGGTGGTTCCATACCCACATTGGGTTGATACCCGACTGGTTGGCATCCAGGCTGTCCAACAAGTTAAGGATTATGCTCTTTGGCGAGAGGAAATTGGTTTGACTGCAGACATCGCTCCCCCAAAACTATATATCTATAAACCTGAAGATTTGGATACATTCAATTTCCTTCAAAACCTCTACCCAGACGGAATAAATGAAATTTACCACTCAACGGTCGATGGCAGAGACTTTATGCTTTATTATGTTTTCCAGTAGCACCATGGATTCGATAGGATATGGATATTAAACCAAATACTGATCTGAATCGCTGGCTGGTCGGTTCCCTGTTGATTGTTGTCCTGATCTTGGGAGGATATTTACGGTTTGTGGGCCTGGATTGGG
>JAZFRV010000271.1:0-7340 GCA_036445875.1 Anaerolineales bacterium | reverse complement strand
GGTCCACACGGAGAACTGCCATGTTCGCACCACGACGAGTTCCTCCCTGCGCAATCTCACCAAATGCTTTGTCATATACCTTCAGGAAACCCACAGGTCCGGTTGCATGTCCCGAAGATGCTTTAATGAGTGATTTACTTGGTCGAAGCCTTGAGAAAGAAAAACCATTTCCTCCCCCTGTTTGTTGAATCAAAGCCGCATCTCGGAGAGATTGAAATATTCCATCACTCCATTTTCCCATATCGTCACTGATCGGGATCACAAAACAAGCAGCCAGTTGTCCTAATGGTGTTCCCGCTCCTGTAAAAGTTGGGGAATTAGGAAGGAATTTTTTTTCTACTAACAAACGATAGAATCTATCTGCTGTCTCAGAGACATTCCCCCCCCAGGTTTCCTCAATTGCAGCGATGTTATAAGCAACCCGCCAGAAAGTTTCCTCTTTTGTTTCTGCCGGCTCCCCATCCTCACCCTTCCTAATGTAGCGTCGTTTAAAAACCTCAAGCGCATTGTCGGATAAATATACTTCTGGTGCATCTGCGGGAAGAGCTGGTTGCGTTTTAACACCTTGAGTCTTCACTTGGGAATTGACGTTTTCCACCATATTGATTTCCTGATTTTGAATACAAAGATAAAAATACTCAAGCAGGAAGATAAAACATATTACTTAAAATAACCCCCATATATGTGGGTATCCTACTTATTAAGCCTTATATCTGGCTGAGTGGTCGTATTCTAGCATACCCCCAGAGATATATCAACCCACCAAAACTGATCTAAACCTTAAACTTTTCAGAGGTATATTTTTTGTTAAGGAAACTCGCATAGGTCAGGTTTTTTTGAAAACAAAATAATCAATAGACAAGGAAATCATATTTAATCCAGACTGGCTGAAATTATTAATTTGGTTTTAATATCCGAGCATATTGCACCCCTCGGGATTTCCATGCTTAATGATAGAATTAACATCGAAACACACCCCAGGAAAATATCCATGACGATCTCGCCTGAAGTAATCACTCTCGATCTTAACTTTCAAAACTGCAAAAACGCAATCGCCAGTTATTTGATCTCTTATCAGAACGGTTTAATTCTTATTGAAAGCGGACCTGGATCTACACAGATGCAGCTTCAAAAGAATCTTAAAGATCTTGGCCATGATCTGCAAGAGATCACTCATGTCCTTTTAACTCACATACACCTTGATCATGCCGGAGCAGCAGGATGGTTGGCCGGACATGGCGCGCATATATATGTCCATGAGCGAGGCGCGCCCCATATGCTGGATCCTTCCCGATTGATAGCCAGTGCAACCCGGATCTATCAGGACCAGATGGAAAATCTCTGGGGTGATATTTTATCCGTTCCGGATCAGCAGCTGACTGCTCTAACGGATGGAGCTGAAATTTCCATTGGTTCATACACTTTCAGGGTTTTGGATACTCCGGGTCATGCCAATCATCACCTGGCGTTTTTACTGGATGATATTTGTTTCAGTGGGGATGTTGGTGGTGTCAGGATCAGCACCCAGGGTCCACGCCATCTCCGAATTCCAATGCCGCCTCCCGAGTTTCATCCACCAAAATGGCGAAAATCCATTGAGCGTTTACAGAATGAGAAGATTTCAAAAATTGCTCCAACCCATTTTGGATTCTTTGATGATGTTGAGTGGCAATTTGACACATTGTTAAAGGAACTGGATTCTGTAGAGGAGTGGATGTTAAAAACAGTCCCATTGGGGTTGCAAATGAGTGAACTCAGGGAAGAGTTTTTTATGTGGTCTTCTAATCGAGCAAAAAAACTTGGAGTAACTGAGAGATCTTTGGATATTTTTGAGATAGCGAACCCTTCCAGCATATCAGCTGATGGCATCAAACGTTATTGGGAAAAATATATAAATTCCGAATCCACTTCCTAAGAACTGGAAATTACTGATATTAGTGATATCTTCAAGCCTTGCTGTCAAGCAGGACTGTTTAATAATTAATCCTCTGCATTCAATTTTAAGAATGCAACTCTTTAGAAATTTCCACGTATACACTACTGAAAGAAAAATGAATTTGAAATTGTAATATTTTACAAATAAGGAGTAAATATGTCTGTAAAACGAAAGTCTCTAATTATTTTGATCCCTCTTTTCCTGGTATTCACACTCGGATTTGGATTCGCTGCAACCGCGAAAGCAGTTGAATTTGACGAGGATGGTTTTATTGGTGCAAACGAAGTCATCGACGATGACTTGTTTATCGGTAGTGAAACCGTAGAAATCAACGGTACTGTAAATGGTGATGTATTTGCTGCCGGTTCGGTTGTAAAAGTGAATGGAACCGTCAATGGAAGTTTGGTTACAGGAGCTCAATCCGTGTTTGTAAATGGGATGATTGATGGTAGCGTTTATGCCGGGTCCAGCACATTCACTCTAGGATCTGAGGCTGAGATCAGCAGGAATCTTTATTACGGTGGATTTAACCTATCTGCCGAACCGGGATCAATTGTTAAAAAGGATCTCCTGGTTGGTGCATATCAGGTTCTACTTTCAGGCGATATTGGACGAGATGTTCAGGCAGGAGTCGGTGCCCTGGAGATTGATGGAGTTGTCGGAAACGACGTTATTGCTGAAGTTGCTGGTCCTTCGGAGGGTCAGCAATCTTATTACTTCTCCAGTCCTCCTGGTGTAGATACAATTATTCCTTCTGGAATCCGGATTTCGAAAGATGCAAAAATTGGTGGATCAATAACTTATAGAAGCTCGGAAGATCAGTCTGATGCTATTGAAATTTCTCCAGCAGGTGGAGTGACTTTCGAATATAACCCTGACCTTGACCCAGAGCCGGTCGATCTAGACGAAGTAGGTAGAGTCGGCTCAACAGCATTGGTTGGCACCTGGTTACTAAAACGCGTCCGAGTTTTTATAACCATGATGCTTCTCGGCGCATTGATTATCTGGCAGATGCCTGGTCTTTTGAATAGAATCAGTGATAAAGTTGAGCGCGAATCAATACCCTCCCTGGGTTGGGGTATGGTATCCATGATGGTCGTTTATCTCGGTGCATTTCTTGCCGCTGGATTAATCATCGCCGGAGCGATCTTCTTTGGTGTGATTACCCTGGGAGAACTCTCACGGGTTATCTTGACAATTGGTTTCTCAAGCCTGGGATTAATCATGGCTGCTTTTGGACTGTTGGTCTCTTACGGAAGCAAACTGGTCGTTGCCTATATGATCGGTACATTGATCATCAGGTGGCTAGCCCCCAAGTATGAGAATCAAAAATTCTGGTCCATGCTGCTCGGTGTGCTGCTGTATACATTCTTGAGAGCAATTCCGGTCTTCGGCTTTGCTATCGCCGTATTTGTTACCCTAATCGGTATTGGCGCTATGTGGCTGGCCTATCGAGATCGGATGCTGCCGGTTTCCTCCGCCGAAGGTACAGTTGGAGTGCCACCAATTGAGTAATCTTTACCAATAAAAAAAAAGCCTGGAGAAAAACTCCAGGCTTTTTTTGATGTAAATTGTTAATCCCCCAGAAGCTGGACAACCAATTTCCGCTGGCGATGCCTGTTATCAAAATCAACCAGGATGATTTGCTGCCAGGTCCCTAGTGCCATTTTCTTAGCAATAAATGGGACCGTGAGTGATGGTTTCAAAAGCGCTGCCCTGGCATGGCTGTGACCATTCCCGTCTCCCCAACGTTGATTATGGGCGTAATGCTGGGAAGGTGAAATAATGTCATCAAATACACGCTGTAAATCCTCTACACATCCAGGCTCAAACTCGAGAGTGGTAATGGCACTGGTTGCAGATGGCGTGAATATGGATACAATTCCAGTTTCTAAACTGCAATCAGAAACGGATGCCTGCACCTGAGATGTAATATCAACGACATCCCCATTTCCTTGGGTTTGAAGCGTAATATAAGTAGTTTCCACAGTCATAATCACCACTCACCTTATCAACATATAAGCCTTATAGGTATAAAAAAATCTACTTGAGGATTGATCAAGCCAATTCAAGGTAGCGGCTGATTTCCCAATCAGTCACACTGGTCCGGTATTCATGCACTTCAGCCCATTTTGCCCGACTGAAGACATCACAAATCGCAGAACCAAGGGATTCCTTAATCACATCATTATTCTCAAATTCATGCATGGCTTCTGCCAGGGATCCCGGTAAGGATTCAATTCCTTTTTCATTGCGTTCTTCCTCAGTGAGGTTCCAGATATTCAGGTTGTTCAAAGGAGCAGGACAGGTTAATTCCTGATTTATGCCGTCCAAGCCTGCTGCCAGCATAGCTGCAAATGCCAGATACGGGTTAGCAGATGGATCCGGGCATCTTAGTTCCAAACGAATTGATTTGCTTCTTCCAGTTGTGTATCTCGGGAGTCGGATTAATGCTGACCGGTTTATCTGAGCCCATCCGATATAGACTGGTGCTTCATATCCAGGAACCAATCGTTTGTAGGAATTGGCGGTTGGTGCTAAAATTGCCGACATTCCCCGAGCATGTTTCAGCTGTCCCGCAAGGAAATAGTAAGCCAGTTGAGAGAGACGGTTTTCATCCTCATCATCATAAAACAGGTTCTCCCCTTTTGTGTTGAATATTGATTGGTGAGTATGCATACCAGAACCGTTCACACCAAAGATTGGTTTTGGCATAAAAGACGCGATCAAATCATATTTTGCGGCAATTGCCTTAACAATATATTTCATGGTGATAACGTTATCTGCGGTTCTTAACGCTTCACCGTAACGGAAATCGATCTCATGCTGTCCCCGGGCAACCTCGTGATGACCCATTTCAACTTCCAAACCCATTTCATTTAATGCATGCATCAGCTCTGTCCGAACCAATGTGGCTTGATCCCGGGCAGAGAAATCAAAATAACCACCCACATCATAAGGAACAGGATGCATACCTTCTTCTCCATTCCTTTTGAACAAAAAGAATTCTGGTTCCGGTCCAATATTAAAGATCCATCCCTTATCCTCAATCTTTTTCAACATTCGTTTAAGTGAGCCCCTGGGATCACCTTCAAAGGGATCACCATCCGGTTTGTAGATATCACAAAACACACGAGCCCTCTGTAAACCATTTGGATTCCAGGGTAATACCGCATAGGTGTCGGGATCTAATACCAAACGCATATCACTTTCCTGAACTCTCGCAAACCCTTCTACAGAAGACCCATCAAACCAGACTCCATCCTCCAATGCTCCCGGCAATCGTCCAGGTGTGATGTCAACACTTTTTACTGATCCAGTGACATCAGTAAATTGCAGCGAAATAAATTTCACTTCATCTTCTTTGACTCGTGATATTAATTCCTTTTGATCCATATTTCCTCCATAACTAAGAATGTATGCACCTGATGATTATTGCAGCCCGACGGTAAGAGGATTCTATTAAACAAAAAAGCACGCCTGGGCGTGCCTTCTATTCTTAATCAGGTTTATCGGCAAGCCCTTCCCTTTATAATCCAGAAATACAATACACTGTATTTCTGAGCCATTAAAGGGAATTTGTCCCAACTGTCACCAGCTGGTTTTGAACCGTTTTTTTCGGGAAGGATAAAGAAGCCCATGGCCGGGCTTCAGAGGCATCCGCTGATCTTTCGATTTTCACTGCAATCTTTCACAGTTTAGCATTCCCCTCGCGGGGAAGAACCTCCACCTCGTCACCTCAGTTTCCTGAGGCTCAGTCGCTAGTAATCCTTCAATATATATTTGTTAAGTTACTGACGGTGATTTTAGCAAGGGTCTTATTGCCTGTCAAGTATGAAAATTTGCTTTACCTCTCCAACGGAAGATAGAAGTATGGGTTCGGTAAATAGAATTTATTTTCATTATGCAGTTTACACTAGACCCTGGAAAAGATATAATGCCAATGTTCAGGGGGGTGGTTGAGTCCCGGTGGGCTCCCCGGTCTTCAAAATCGGTGGCGGGTCGTAATGCGAGCCGCGGTGGGTTCGACTCCCATTCACTCCCGCCTTTTATTTGTTTTCCCTCTGATTATGAACCTACCAGAAACCCCAGAAGAAACCCAAAATTCGACCGAGAACTTAGTTAACATTGTCAAACAATTCATGACAATCGAACAGTTTACACTGGGGAAAACTCGAGACGATCATATAATTGAATTTGAAGGATCATTAAATATGCCATCTCAGCAAGCCTTTGAGATGGCAGCCGAAACTTTGAATCCGCATGGATTGACTCCCCTGTTCAGATTCAGCGGGGAGAAACATAAAGTTATACTTAAGAAAGGTTTGTTCCAAACAAAAGATCAGAAGATCGGTGTAAACCTGATCCTGTTTTTGATCACATTTATAAGTATCATTTTTTCCGGGATCATAACCACGTATACCGGTCCTCAAACAGCAGATTTTTCGATAATATGGTCCCATGTAAAATTAAACTTGGGGCAATCGATTGCATTCGCGATAAGTTTGCTCAGTATTCTAACCGCGCATGAATTTGGCCATTATTTCGCTGCCCGGATTCATAACACAAAGGTTACTCTGCCCTTTTTTATCCCTTTTCCGCTGAGTCCATTTGGAACAATGGGAGCATTTATTAGACTGCTTGAACCCCCAAAAAACAAAAGAGTTCTGCTGGATATTGGCCTAGCCGGTCCAATAGCAGGACTTGTTATCGCAATTCCCATTCTGGTCTATGGCTTAACCTTATCCACAATTGATATACTTCCGAATGTATTACCTCCCAATTTTACCTTTGAGGGTAACTCCATTCTTTACTTAATTTTAAAATACCTTGTACATGGAGCATGGCTGCCAGAACCAGCTTCTTTTCAGGGTATCCTACCCAACCTTTATTGGATCCGTTATTTCTTCACAGGAGTCCCTCTGCCCGTTGGAGGCACAGACGTGCTAATCCACCCGGTAGCTTGGGCAGGTTGGGCAGGTTTATTAGTCACATCCTTAAACCTGATTCCCGCTGGGCAATTGGATGGTGGGCATCTTGTTTACAGCTTGTTTGGAGATAAATTGAAGTGGATTCGACCTAGCATCCTGGTAGCGCTGGTAATCCTGGGATTTATGTGGTCCGGGTGGTGGTTATGGGCCTTTCTAATCTTATTCCTGGGACGGAGGAGAGCTGAACCCCTGGATGAGATCACTGACCTTAATCCAGGCAGGAAAATTATTGCCAGGATAGGTTTAATTATCTTTTTCCTCGTATTCTCACCGGTACCCCTGATTATTGTATGAAATATTTTATATCTTTATATATATCTTACAATTTGGGACCTTAAGAGAACCCGAACTTGATCCGCTTCCGATCCGAAATTCTGAGGAGATTACGGATCGATTCTTAATTAACCAAAAAC
>JAZFRV010000270.1:0-10233 GCA_036445875.1 Anaerolineales bacterium | reverse complement strand
TGGTACCTTCCCCAATCAGATTTTCAACAGGGATGAGGGGAAAATAACGCCAGAGAGACTTTTCATCCTTCAGAATCAACTCTTCAATTGATTTTGTTTTCAGATCCTGATAATCCAGCAGCACATCCAGAATGTCATTATCATCCGGACAAGTGTAGGTAACCTCACCGGGTTTATACTCTTTTCCACATCTCGAACACTGATAACCAACAAACTTTTCCATTAACTTAAGCTCCTTCCTTCACTCCTGCCATTAATAAACCTAGCTTTTGAGCAGTCGCATCATTTCTAGGGACTATACCCATAATTTGACCTTCAAAAATCACGGCAATTCGGTCAGCCAGGGCAAAAATCTCATCCAGATCTTCAGATATCAACAATATTGCCGTTCCGGATTTCCTTTCTTCCAATAGCCGCTCTCGGACATATTCCATCGCTCCCACATCAAGACCCCTTGTTGGTTGGGCAGCAATGATCACTCTCGGTTCTCTGGATAATTCCCGGGCGACAACAACCTTCTGAATATTTCCCCCGGAAAGGGATTTTGCTAGAGTATCTTGTGAGGGGGTTTTTATTTGGAAATTAGTGATGAGTTTATCGCTGTGTGATTCAATCGCCTTTAAATCTAACATTCCATAAGAAGAGAACGGTTTTTTATGATGTTCTCGAAGGATCAGGTTTTCTGCAATAGTGAATCCCTTGATCATTCCATCACGCATGCGCTCTTCCGGGATATACGATAGGGACCTGTCAGTGCGTAAACTTGGTGTAAGATCGGAGATATCTTCACCATCCAATTCGATACGTCCAATTGTCGCTTCCCTTAAACCGGTTATTACCTCGGCAAGTTCTCTCTGCCCATTTCCTGATACACCCGCAATGCCCAGGATTTCACCCGCCCGAACTTCCAGATCTACACTTCGCAAGGCGGGTGTCCCGCGATCACTTTTGCACGATATATTTTCGATCTTTAACCGCACCTCACCCAGTTCTACTTTCTCAATGGCTGGTCGGAAATCCACATCCCTTCCCACCATCCAGCGAGCCAGATCTTCTTTGGTAGATTCTGCCGTTTGGTATGTGCCAACTTTTTTTCCGTCCCGTAAAACGGTGACGCGGTCACTGATATCAATTACCTCGTGCAGCTTATGAGAAATAAAAATCAGACCATGGCCATCTTTTGCCATTTCTCGGATAATGGAAAAGAATTCGTCTACCTCAAGTGGTGTTAATACAGCTGTTGGTTCATCCAGAATCAAGAGCGCAGCACCACGATATAGTGCTTTAATGATCTCTACTCTCTGCTGCTGTCCTACTGAAAGCTGCCAGATATATGCTTTTGGATCAATATCCAAACTGTAAATGTTGGCAAGTTCTATTATCCGTTCCGATACTTTGTCCAGATCTGTGAGCGGTTCCCGGGAAGAACGTAATCCCAGGGCAACATTTTCTACAACAGTGAGGGACTCTACCAACATAAAATGTTGATGGATCATACCGATGCCTTTGTTAATAGCATCTGTGGGCGATTGAATGGTGACAGGAACATCATTTAACAAGATCTGACCTTCATCGGCATGATACATACCATAAAGCACCTTCATTAAGGTCGTTTTTCCTGCCCCATTCTCACCTAACAGCGCATGAACCTCTCCAGAACGAATGCTGAAATCTACCTGGTCATTTGCCAGTACACCGGGGAATCTTTTGGTAATCGCCTGCATGTCCAGATGCTCAATCCTGGTGTGTCCCGAGGGAAGTATATTGGAATCAGCCATAAGTACCCTTTTAAATTCTGATTGATTATGAAATACCAGGGAGATCAATATCTATTTGATACTGAGCTCCAGGGTTTTTCATAAACCTGTTTGTGCTGCTCCCTTCCCTTCTTATGATTCAGAAGGGAAGGGATTTTTAGATTTGAAAGAAGCAAAAAATAAAATTCATCTATCAAATCAGATCATAATGTTACTCACCAAATTCAATGGTAATGCTTCCATCAATGATGCCCTGCTCAGTTGCTTCTGCAAGACTCATTACATCTGCTGGAAGGTCGAAATCAGAATTGTAATCCATGACTTCACCACCATTGGCCAAGTCAATCACAAAGGACGTACCGCCATAAGTACCATCAGCGATCATCTGAACAACATCTTTCAGAACAACATCCCAGTGATATACCTGGTTGGCAACCACATTGGCAGGCGCTAAACCTGTCTGGGAAGCCTGGGTGCCAAACCACATTGAGCCACTCTCTTCAGCAACACCGATCGCTCCCACAACCATCTGAGCAGTACCGGTTAATCCGTCTGCTCCGGCAGCAACGTGAGTGTTGGCAGCTTCTGATGCCAGAGCTACATCAGAGAAAGATCCAATGTAGTTTACGTTCACCTGGATATCCGGAACTGTTGCTTTTGCACCGGCAACAAAACCATCCACGTAGAGTTTTGCATCACCTGTTTCAATCGGTCCAACCACTCCCAAAACACCGCTTTCAGAAAGACTGGCAGCAATTACGCCATTGACATAGCCGCCTTCCTGGGAAGCTGCTTCATAGGCAAAAATATTACCAATACCAAAGGTATCTACGGTGGTACCCCAGGCAAAGCTGGTCGTGGGGAAGTCCGGGGCAATTTCCTGAAGTGAACTCCCATACTGGGAACCATGGGCAATTACCAGATCATATCCTTCTGCTGCATAATCTCGAATTGCGGCAGCAGCATCATCAACTACAAACATACCATCAGAGTAAACAAACTCCATGGCTCCTTCGCCACCCATCCAATCCTGGATCACTACCAAAGCATCATACATGCTTTGGCTGAAAGCCAGGTCATTAATTGCGCTGGGCATAACAACTGCAACCTTAAAAACGTCTTCGAATTCAGGAGCTCCTATAGCAACAGCACCACCAGAGATCTCGGCAATGGTCGCTTCCGCAAGGGCAGCTACATCAGCCGGGATATCAAAGTCAGGGTTAAACTCAAGGACTTCACCGCCATTAGCCAGGTCGATCATAAATGATGTTCCACCCATGGTCCCTGCTCCGATGAGGTCAATGACTTCATTGAGAACAACGTCCCAGCGGTAAATCTGGTTGGCGACTACAATGTCGGGGGCCAACTCGGTCTGGGATGACTGAGTACCAAACCACAAAGCGCCGCTTTCTTCTGCAACACCAATCGCGCCCACAACCATCTGAGCGGTACCGGTTAACACATCAGCACCTGCTGCAATATGGGTGTTTGCTGCTTCTGCAGCCAGAGCGACATCAGAGAAAGAACCAATATAGTTAACATTCACCTGAATTGTCGGATCAGTGGCTTTCGCACCTGCAACAAAACCGTCCACATAGAGTTTTGCATCACCGGTTTCAATCGGGCCAACCACGCCCAATACACCGGTTTTGGAAAGACTGGCCGCCAGGACACCATTCACATAACCACCCTGGTCAGAAGCTGCTTCATAGGCAAATATATTGTCTATGCCAAATGTATCCACCGTGGTACCCCAGGCAAAGCTGGTCTCGGGGAAATCTGGAGCAATTTCCTGCAGGGAGCTGCCGTACTGGGAACCATGGGCAATGACCAGGTTAAAACCCTCGGCTGCGTAATCGCGGATCGCGGCTGCAGCATCATCAACCACAAACATGCCATCAGAGTACACAATCTCCATCGCTTCTTCACCACCCATCTCATCCTGGATGGTTAACAAGGCATCATACATGCTCTGGCTGAAAGCCAGGTCATTTATCGCACTGGGCATCACTACCGCTACCCGGAAAGGCCCTGTCTTCTCTTCCATGGCAGGTTCTGGAGCTGCTTCATCAACACTGGGAGCAGCCGGTTGAGACTGGCATGCACCCAATAAAACAGCAAACAGCAGTAATCCTGTAACCAATAATCTAAACTTTTTCATTATCTTCTCCTTATCAGATAAAGTTAATAGGATGATCAATATCAACCACAAAATATTTTTTCCTTAATCACCTCCAAGATAATCTAATCACCCCGCTCAAATGATTTTGTAAGTGCAGACGGAGCCCGAACACGGGAAACCGTAGCAACCAATACTAGAATTGTCAGGATATAAGGCATCATTACCGCGATATCAGAGGGAATGGGAATTCCCAGCACCTGGATCCAAAGCTGGAGAGAGTTTACTAAACTGAACAACAATGCTCCACCCAGGACACCCCAGGGGCGCCACGCTCCAAAATAAACCAGTGCAACGGCAATAAATCCCAGACCACTGGTCATATTCTGCTGAAATACATTTAATAAAGCGATTGAAAGAGACGCACCAGCAACTCCAGATAATGTTCCACCGAGAATGATCGTGAAATATCTGATTCTGGCCACGCTAACACCCAACGAATCAGCTGCTTCAGGATTCTCACCAACTGCCCGGATTTTAAGACCCAGAGTAGTTTTATTGAGAACGAACCAGGCGATAGGCACCAGGGCAAACGCAATATAAACCAGGACATTTTGACGGAAAAAGATTTCTCCCATTACTGGAAGGTCACTTAAGACCGGTATGTGTACCTTCGGAAATCCTTTTACAGTTTCAACCGTGCCCAATAGTTTTTGGAATAACAAGTCACTCAAACCCAGACCAAATAAATAAAATCCAATCCCGCTGATGCCCTGTTCAGCATGCAGGTTTACCGTTACAAATGCCATCGCTAAACCCATTAACCCACCAACAATCATTGCTGATAATACTCCTAACCAGAGATTTCCAGTTGTGATTGCCACATAGAAGGCTGCAAATGCTCCCAGGAGCATTTGTCCATCGACGCCAAGGTTTAATATGCCACTGCGTTGACCAAAAGTTTCGCCAATTGCAGCATACAGGTAAGGGGTTGCTAAACGGATCCCGGAAGTCAATATGCCAACCAAAACTGTCATCGAGAGGAGATCTGAAATCATGACCCCACCTCCTTATTACCAGGTTCTTCAGTTATATCATTTTCATCCGGAAGTAAACCTTCTCCTTCAAGCACAGCAGCAGCCAATCGTCGTCTCTGTCTCCTGCGCCGCCAGATTTCACTGCTGACAACAAACACAACAACCAAACCGTTTAAGGCTGTTATCAGTGCGGAGGGAACCTGAACAACACGCTGCATTTTATTTGCACCCACAAGCAAAGCCCCAAAAAGGATAGACGCCGGAATCGTCCCGATAGGGTGAAGCTGTCCAAAGAGAGCGGCAACAATACCATTGAATCCTGCACCACCAGTAAAGCCTGAGGCAGATCCGTCAGTTATCATCCGGAAGTTCACCCCATACACTTGCATCGCCCCCGCCAATCCGGCAAAAGCGCCACTGAGGACAAGAGCCAAAACAACATAATTCTTAACTTTAATTCCAGCATATTTTGAGGCGTCAGGGTTTTGACCTACCGCCCGGATCCGGTAACCCCAGGAAGTTCTCCAGAGCAGAATATATACCAGCACAGCCAGAACTACAGCGATCAATGCACCCAAATGGAGTCGGGTAGGAACCCAGCGAGGTAAACGGAAGGCATCAATGAGCCGGGCAGTCTGGGGGATTTTAGATGCCAGTGCTGCTTGAGCCGGATCAATCATGGGTCCACGCAGTAAAAAGTTCATCAATTGCACTGCAATGGCATTCATCATCACGGTACTGAGAATTTCATTCACATTAAAGTAGGCTTTTAATACGCCGGGAATTCCTCCCCAGATCGCCCCTCCGGCAAAACCTACCAGCAGGGCTACCGGGATCACAATCCAGCCAGACCAGTCAACCAGGGTTATTCCAACTAGCGTACCAAGGATCGCTCCTACAATCATTTGTCCTTCGCCGCCAATATTAATGACACCACCACGGAAGGAAATACAGATCCCCAGACCAACCAATAACAAGGGTGTTGCTTTCACCAATGTCTCAGCTATAGCATTCTGGCTTCCAAACGCACCTTCCCACATAGCTTTATAAGCTTCGATTGGATTCACTTTTAACAGGAGCAGCATTACCGCGCCTACTAACAGCGCAGCCAGGGTTGCTAAGATAGGTAATGAAGCATCAATAAATTTTGAGAACCATTTTTCCTGACTCATATTACTCATATCATCCAACCCTTTAATCTGTGCATACTCATACTGATCAATCCGCGAACCCAAGAATTCTTTCTGGTGTAATTGGTAATCTGGTTACCCTGACACCAACTGCATCATACACAGCATTCGCCACTGCTGGCGCAGTTGGAACCAGTGATATCTCTCCAATTCCTTTGGCGCCAAAAGGTCCACTGGCTTCAGGAATCTCAAGAATAATACTCTGATAATTAGGTGGTAAATCAACTGCTGTGGGAAGCAGATACTCAGTAAAACTATCCACCCATCCCTTGTCTTTTTGAAGCATGGTCTCGTAAAGAGCATATCCCAAACCCGTTGCCACACCACCTTCAATCTGTCCTTCCACACCATGTCGGTTGATAACTTTACCGACATCATGTATGGCAGCAAAATGTGTGACATCAATCATCCCCAATTCAGGATCAATCTCAACCCGGGCGATCTGCGCCCCAAAACAATACAAAACATGGGGCATACCGATCGGTAAATGTTTGGGAGTTGTTTCCTCGGGATAGGGAAAGCTGAAAGTACTTTCACTCAGTAAGGTAATAGATTCCTCTGCCAGGCGACTGACAAACTCAACTGCTGGTATTGAGGAACCATCAGGTTTATGGATCTGTCCGTTCTTATAGGTTAATTTTTCAGCTGGCACGTCAAGCATCCGACTTGAATGTTCAAGCAATTCTTGGATCAACTTCGCAGAGGCATCCAATAATGCGTTGCCTACCATGTAGGTCATGCGGGAAGCGCAGGTAACATTTCCATTAGGTGAGTCCAGTGTGTCTAATTCAAGAGTAGCTACTTGATCAAACGGGATGCCCAATGATTCTGCTGTGATCTGTTCCGCAGCAGTCGCTAAGCCTTGGCCTAAATCTGGAGATCCGAGATGGATCAGAACTCTTCCATCCGGCGCCCATTCCAATCTGTGGGTTGAATCGTCTGGTACATTTGCTCCTAATCCCATCGTTTGAGACCCCAAGGCAAAACCCACTCCAGCTTTTTTACCAGGTGAAGGTTTTACTGCCTGAAATCGCTTCCTGATCTCCAGGATATTTTCAAGGCAATCCGGCAGTGAATTTGCAGTCTCATTAATAGTCACACCCGTAAATACTTTATCTCCGGGGTGAAGGATATTCTTATCCCTGAGTTTGAGGGGATCCATTCCCAGTGCCTCAGCCATGGTATCAACCATGCTTTCCACGGCAAAATGGGACTGCGGACTTCCAAATCCCCGCATAGCACCGGAAATCGGAGAATTGGTGTAAACCACATAGGTATCTACTTTTACGTTTGGAATCCGGTAAGACCCTGTCATTGTTTCTGAGAAGATCATACCGACTGCAGGACCATAAGAGGAATATGCACCAGTATCCAAATAAGCGGCAACTTGTAAAGCAGTAAACGTTCCATCCTGTTTTGCTCCAAGTTTATATTTGATTTGAGCCGGATGTCGTTTAGGATGTGCCAGAAAGGATTCCCGGCGGTTATTGACGATTTTTAATGCACCCTTTATTGATTGAGCACCCAAAGCTGCCAGGATGGATAAGCTGGAATCTTCTTTTCCCCCGAAAGCTCCGCCGATCACTGCGCTTTTTACCCGGACACTGCTGATTGGTATATCCAGCGCAGCAGCAATAAATCCCTGATCTGTAAATGGATGTTGTGAACTTACCCAGACGGTTACCATATTATCTTCCTGCCAAACCGCCAGGGAAGTCTCCGGTTCCATATATCCAGGTGAAATCCTGGGTAGGTAATATACCTCTTCCAGAACAATATCCGCCTCTTTAAAGCCGCCCTCTACATCTCCATCCTGAACATTTAACTCTGTGACGAGATTACCCCCTTGATGAAGTTGGGGAGCATCCGATTTTACCGCCAGAACCGGATCAAATACGGGTACCAGGGGTTGATATTTAATATTTATTTTTTCTTTTGCTCTTTGAGCGGCAATCCGTGTTTCAGCTATCACCAAGCAAATTGGTTCGCCAAGGTGACGGACAACCCCCTGAGCCAATGAAGGCTGGTCCGGGATCAGCGGTCCAAAGATTTTCTCACCGGGTATATCCTCCGCCGTCAGGATCTGAAGAACACCGGGGACTTTGAGGGCAGCTGTTTTGTTAATCTCCAGAATACGGGCATAATGATGCTGGGATCGTACTACCACACCATAATTTAAATTTTCTACAGGAATATCAGCTGTATATAGGGCTTTCCCGGCTGCTTTCTGCCAGGCATCTTTCCGAATTTCAGTTTTTCCAATCGTAGTTGACTGATCAGCCATTGCTGTATTCCTTTGCAGCAAGCTGAACAGCATCCACCATCTTGTTGTAGCCAGTGCAGCGACAGAGGTTTCCGGATAAACCATCCCTGATCTCTTGATCTGAGGGTTGGGAGTTCCTATCAAGTAACGCTTTTGCGGCGATTACTGCTCCAGGTGTGCAGTATCCACATTGCACAGCGCCCGCCTCTACAAAGGCTTTCTGAACAGGATGGTAAACACCCTTTACTGATAATCCTTCAATAGTAGTTATTTTTTGTCCCATGACCTGGCCGATAAATATCAAGCAAGAATTTACAGGTTTTCCATTGAAAATTACTGTACAAGCGCCGCACTCACCTTCCCCACCACAGGCATCTTTTGCCCCGGTTAACCCCAGGTTATCCCGAAGAACATCTAACAAGGTCTTGTTTGGATCACCGGATATCTTGGTTTCCTTGCCATTCAGAGTGAAAATTACTTCGATTTGGTTCAACTTTTTCTCTCCCACGCCTGCTCAACAGCTTGTTCCAAAGCTCTCCGAGTTAAGACCGCAGCTGAATGGATCCGATATTTTTCACTGGCTCTGATATCAGTGATGGGAGTGATTTCTTTCCTGCAGATCTCGGATGCGTTGTTGAATAATTCGGGAGATGGTTTATTTCCAAGGATAAATTTCTCAGTTTCCCGGCAGCGTTTCACTGTTGGTGAAACTGCTCCCAGGGCGATTCTGGCATCACTAATCAATCCATCATTATCCAGGACAACCATGGCGGAAGCATTTACAACTGAGATTGCCATGCCAGAGCGTTTTCCAATCTTAATAAAAACCGAACCCCATGATCCCTGCAAAGGTGTAAAGGAAACGCTATGGATAAATTCACCCGGTTTCAATTCAGTGGATCCGGGTCCATTTATAAACTCTTCCAAAGAAAGAGTCCGCTCCTCTTTCAGGCTTTGGAGATGTAAGACAGCACCATAAACCAATAGAGGAGGAATTGTATCAGCAGCAGGTGAAGCATTGGCAATATTCCCCCCCACAGTCCCCCGGCAACGAGTTTGGACACATCCAACACTCTCTGCTGCAGCTGATAAAGCGGGATTTACATTTTGGATCAAGGGGGAATCGGCCAGTTTCTGGTGTGTAGTTAATGCCCCCAAGACTACTTCTTTCCCCTGATCTTCTATAAAATCGAGGGATTCTAGTCTGCTGGTATCAACCAGGACCGGAGCAGAAAATATTCCCTGTCTCATTTTAGGAACGATATCAGTGCCCCCAGCTAAAATCCTTGCTCCGGGAGTGCTTAAGTCTTTCTTTAATTCTGAGATTGTCGCCGGTCTTAAATATTCAAAACCCTGCATGCCACTACTCTCCATCACTCCACAAAAGAACTAATTAAGGTATGTTTCAGGACATCCACCAGCCCTTTGTCTGTCAAACCAAGGTCCGGCACCGTGGGCAATCCTATAAACGATATGGTCATAAATGGAGCGGGCATTGTGCCGCCCAAATTATGATAAACCCGGTTAATTTCTTCCAGGCTGTTGATGATATCATTGACGGGTTCTTCGCTTAACAACCCACCAATTGGCAAAGCCATTTTTTCCAGAACTTTTCCATCTGATGCAATCGCAAATCCGCCCTGCATTTCTTCAATAGCTGCTACACAGGCAGCCATATCCCGGTCATTCGTACCTGCAACGATGATATTGTGATGATCATGAGCAATTGAAGAAGCCAGCGCGCCATTCTTTAATCCAAACCCTTTCACGAAGGTAATGCCAATATTGCCATTTTTTCCATGTCTTTCTACAACAGCAAGTTTTAATATATCCTGGGTAGGATCAGGGACAACAGATCCATCAACCA